>JBDREV010000099.1:0-8645 GCA_043819375.1 Candidatus Woesearchaeota archaeon | reverse complement strand
ATATCCCATTCTCAAGCTTAATGAAGTTGGTGTTCCAGAAGATATGGCTTTCAACATGACTGTGCCCGAACGGGTTACAGAATGGAATTTTGAATATCTAAAGAAA
The DNA here is from genome assembly GCA_043819375.1 of Candidatus Woesearchaeota archaeon. Classification (GTDB taxonomy): domain Archaea; phylum Nanobdellota; class Nanobdellia; order Woesearchaeales; family GW2011-AR9; genus JBDREV01. The sequence goes on along the minus strand of JBDREV010000099.1, from coordinate 8,539 downwards.
TTTGTGGAAAACGGGTCCAAAAAATATCCTGGAGCCAATTATATCATCCGGCCGGATGGCAAGAGAAAGACGATTACTGATGAGACCAAGAGTGAGATCCTCGAAGAATTTGCTGTTGGCTTTATTGTTGACCGCCATCTGATTGATGGAGACATTGCCCTTTTTAACAGGCAGCCTTCATTGCACAGGATGAGTATGATGGCTCATCAGATCAAAGTGCTGCCAGGAAGGACATTACGGCTGAATCCGTTGGTCTGTAATCCTTACAACGCAGACTTTGATGGTGACGAGATGAACCTGCATATCCCCCAGACAGAAGAAGCGAGGGCAGAAGCAGAAGTGTTGATGCTGGTCCAGACTCAGATTATCAGTCCTAGATATGGGCTGAGTGTAGTGGGTTGTATCCAGGATGCGATCACTGGAAATTACTTAATAACTTCTGAAGGTGATTTCACCAAGGAGGAAGCAGTGGAGCTGCTTTATCTGGCAGGAATTGATGATTTCTCCAGGCTTCCTGACAAGAAGAGGATCACTGGCTCAGAGCTGTTCTCTGTACTTCTGCCGGAAGATTTCAATTTCAATGGCAAAGATAAGAGTGGTACTGAAGTCAAGATTGTCAATGGAAACTTAAAGAGCGGTCTGATGGATAAGGCTAACCTAGGACAGGAAAGCGGCTTGATGCTAAGGAATATCTTTCAATACTACGGTGAAGCGTATACTGCTGAGTTATTGGGGAGAATAGCTAAGTTAGGTATTGCTATGCTGCTTAAGAGAGGTTTTTCAGTAGGGATCAGTGATGTTGATCTGATGAGTAAGACTAAAGAAGAGATCAAATCCATTCTTAAAAAAGCAGAGGAAGAAGTTGATGCCTTGATCAAAAAATGGAAAGATGGCAAGCTAGAGGCGCTTCCTGGATTAAATGTTACAGAAACTTTGGAAATCAAAATTTTGGAAATTCTTAACCGGGCCAGAAATGAAAGTGGTGATCTGGCTCTGAAGGAAGTTAAGGAGAGCGGAGTATTGACTATGGCTAAGAGCGGAGCAAGGGGAAATATCCTTAATATCGCCCAGATGAGCGTAGTGGTGGGACAACAGGCCTTGAGAGGAAAACGGATTGAGAAGGGATTTAAGGAAAGGACGTTATCATATTTTCAGAGAGGTGATCTGAGTACGGGAGCCAGAGGCTTTATCAAGAATAATTTTAAATCCGGATTAAAACCAGATGAGTTTTTCTTTGGAGCGATGACTGGAAGAGATTCTTTGATGGATACTGCCCTGAGAACACCTAAATCAGGTTATCTTTATAGAAGATTATCCAACGCAATGCAAGACCTGAAAGTGGAATATGACCAGACTGTCAGGGATGCTAATGGAAGAATCGTACAATTCACCTTTGGTGAGGATGGGCTTGATGTCAGCCGTACTGAGGGAGGAATTATCAACGTCAAAAGAATCATTGAAAAGGTTAAATAAGCAAAATGAGAAAAGAATACGAAGATCTGATTGAAAGTTACCAAGATAGGCTTCCTGTCTTGATTCTGGAACAGGTCAGGGAAAACCTGCCAAGTGATATCAATAAAGAGAAGCTTACTAAGATTTTAGAGACTGTATTTGAAGCACATAACGTTGCCAAAATTCATTCTGGTGAATGCATCGGGTTGGTTTCTGCAGAAAGCATCGGAGAACCCGGTACACAGATGGTCTTGAGAACCTTCCATTTTGCAGGAGTTGCGGAGATGAACGTGACCATGGGTCTCCCGCGGTTAATTGAAATCTTCGATTCCAGAAAGACAATCAGTACACCGACGATGGAAATCTTTCTCAAAGAAAAATTCAATAAGCCAGAAAATATCAAGAAATTTGCCGCTAATATCAAAGAAACTTTAGTGGGAGATGCTGTCGAAGAGCCGGAAGCAAGCCTTTTGGAACAGACAGTAATAATCACAGTCAGGAAACCTATTCTGGAAGACCTTAATCTAGAGATGAAAGAGTTGGCTAGCCTGATCAAGAAAAAGTTGAAGAATTTCAATTTGAAAATAGAAGATAACAAGATTATGCTGGAATATAAAGGCAAGCCTGAAGAGATCAAAGAGATCTATGGGGTGTGGGACAAGATCAAAGGAGTAAAAATTAGGGGGATCAAAGGGATTAAACAAGTTCTGCCAGTAAAACGCGGAGAAGAGTATGTGGTCTTGACAGCAGGCACCAATCTCAAAGAGATTTTAGTGATGGAAGAAGTAGATGATACTAGAACGATCTCAAATGATCTTCATGAGATCAATTCTATTTTAGGCGTGGAAGCAGTCAGACAGGCAATCATTGACGAAGCAGTGAAGGTTATCAGTGCTCAAGGGTTGAATATTGATATAAGGCATATCATGCTGGTTGCAGACACTATGTGTATCGGCGGTGATGTCAAAGGAATCACTCGTTATGGTGTGGTCAGTGAAAAGGCTTCTGTTCTGGCAAGAGCTTCTTTTGAGACACCGATCAGACATATCATCAATGCTACTCTTGTGGGCGAAGAGGATAAATTAAACTCAGTGGTTGAAAATGTGATGGTCAACCAGCCCGTACCATTAGGAACCGGCCTTCCAGGGCTAGTTACTAAGATGAAATGATAAAATTTAAAAACAACCAGCTAATCAGGTAAACAATGGCAAAACGAAAAGTCAGTAAAGAACTTTCAGAACTGAAGAAAGAATTAGAAGATGGGAAAGTGATTCTAGGAATGGAATCAGTGACCAAAAACCTGAAAAAAGGTAATTTGAGCAAAGTATACCTGGCCAGCAATTGTCCGGAAAAATTCAAGGATGATATCAATTATTATTCCGAATTGGCTAAGGTGCCGATAACAGTTCTGGAAATTGATAATGAAGGGATTGGTGTGATCTGTAAAAAACATTTCTTTGTTTCTGTTCTTGGTGTCAAGAGATGAAGGTTATCTTTGACCAAGAAATTCTCGGAATCATGAATCTTATCGGTAGATTAAGTCAGGCTAGACTTAAAGACTGTTTTAAAGACGATGATACCTATTACTGCACTGTCGAGAGAGGGGATATCGGCAAGGCTATCGGCAAGGGAGGTATCACCATCAACCGGATCAAACAGTCAGTCAACAAGAAAGTGAAGATGATCGAATTTGGGAGTGATGCTGCTGATTATGTGCGTAATTTCATCTATCCAATCAAAGTTGAAGAGATCAAAGAGGAGAATGGTGTTGTTAGTGTCTTTGGTGGTGACAAAAAAACAAAAAGCATCCTGATTGGACGGGATGGCAGGAATCTCAAGCTGCTGAACAAGGCAGTCAAAAGATTCTATGATGTTGAAGTGAAAGTTGTTTGAACTTATCCTTCCAATACCTTTTTAAAACAGTGCCTTTTTTTAGATAGAATGAAAGGAATGAGATCTTTTGCGGGGTTTCTTTGCAGTCTGTTGGAACATCAGGATTATACTTCTAAAGATAAAACCAGCCTGTATCTCTTAAGGAATGATCTTCGGTTTCATATCAATAGTCTTAATGAAGCAGCCGCTGCTGAGCAGGCTCCTTCAGCACTGGTAGAAATAGTCCGGGAATTGAATGATAGATATCAAAACAGTCCTTTATACGTCAAAGGAAAAGCTTATAAATTAGAGCCTTCTCAACAATAAAAATGGGAAACAAAGCTAAAGGATTGGGAGCAGCCAAGAAGCTTAAGAAAAGAAGGAAGCAGTTTAAGTTAGTAAACCGGACTGCTCTGAAGATGAAATTTGATCCTTTAGGAGGAATTTCCCAAGCTAAAGCTATTGTTCTCGAAAAAAGACAGTTGATGGCTAAGCAGCCTAACTCTGCCTTGCGAAAGTGCTGCAGGGTGCAGTTGATCAAGAACGGTAAGCAGGTAACTGCGTTCATGCCTGGTGACGGTGCCCAGAAGATGATTGATGAGCACGACGAAGTGATCATCGAGAGCATTGGCGGAAAGATGGGCCGTGCCAAAGGAGACATTCCTGGAATCAGATGGCAAGTGATCAAAGTCAATGATCAAAGCCTGGGTGCTCTATTGAAAGGCAGGATTGAGAAAGCCAGAAGGTAAATTAATTATTTCTTTTTTAGAAAATATTTTAAACTATGTTAGTTTGATTATCAAAAAAAGATGGTGCGAGAGATTTTTTCTCTGAACCACTCTTCAATTGAAAAGATGGTAGACATAACCAATACTACTTTTGTTCTGGGATTGAGCCCGTTAGAATCTTGGGCAATCTTCAAACCATTGGTCTTGTTTATTTTTGGGATGGTGATCTATTCTATCTTCATCTTTAAGTTTTACCTGTTTGTGTCTAAAAGAGATATCTTCAAAATGGATCTGGCTCAGTACAACCGTTCGGAGCACCCTTTGCTCAACAAGACGTTGGGAGCGATCCTTTATACTTTGGAGTACATCCTTTTCCTTCCTTTGTTTACCTTTTTTTGGTTTATGGTCTTTACTCTGTTCCTGGTGATGATGTCCAAGCATGATCTGCAGACAGTTCTTTTGATCTCTGTTGCAGTCATAGCGGCAGTGAGGATCACTGCATACTATAAGGAAGACCTTTCCAAAGATCTGGCCAAGATGCTGCCTTTTGCTATGCTGGGTATCTTCTTGTTAGATATGTCCTACTTCAATATGGCTGGGGCGATCCAGAACTTCAAACAAGTGATTAACTTATGGGAGACTTTGATCTACTATCTGCTGTTCTTGATCATCCTGGAGTTTATTCTGAGGATAGGACATGGTTTCTTTGGAGTGTTCAGGAAAAAGAAGAAATAATCCTAGCAGGTTTCTTGTCTAGCAGCTGCTTTCCTTTTTGCAAATAATTTTTTTCTTCATCTTTTTTTCTAACTTATGGAAAAATTTCCGGAGAAAGTCTAAAGAACATCTCTGGATATAGTAATATCATCAACATAGTGTGAGGGTGGTCAGCTATTATATCATACTCCTTCGGAGAATAGCTCGATGTCGGGGATCGGTCGCCAGGCTGGTCCCCACACTTCTTCCCTTTGTTGACGAGCTAGTTCTGGAGTGAGGGAGTTAGAATGAAAAATTTAGAATATGCCATCAGGTCCTATCCTGAAGAAAATCACCGAGAAGAATGGAGCATCGAGTTTTATGACCAAGAGGCTTTGTCCCGAGGAGAAATAGTCAAGGGAAAACCAGTTATCAACTGCCGTAATCCTCCGGATGTACAGAAGATGCAGGCCTTGTTTCCTGAACTGATCAACAAAGATACAGATGTCTTTCATACCTATCAAGGTGTAAAGATCAAGCATCTGGGCAGTCTGGAAGAGGTCAAAAAAGATTATCAACTAAATGATGACAAAGACCTGGAAGAAGTTATTGAAATCACTGATGAAGATATCATTGAAAGCAGAGATGATCCTCAAGTCATTGATCTGGCTAGATGGAAAGGCTATCACCAAAAGACCAAGCTTGAGCCGGAAATTTATCAGCAGATTTTTACACAGCATCAGGAACTAGGGTTGAGTATTGATTACTTTGTCAGAAAAAATAATTCTGGAAAAGAGAGGAAAGATCATCGTTACCGGATGAAGAAGAAAGCAGGTGTGGCTGGCGGTTGGGTCTCCAGAGAATATGTGGTTGAGTCAGTCAATGCTTTGATGGATTACAGAGAACTGGTCGAAGAAGATGATCTGGAGAGTTTAAGAACAGCGATGGATCTGGCGGAAAAGTATTTCACTAAAGAGGCAGGTCTGGAGGCCAAGACAAAGATCAGTGATAGGATAGAAGAGAAATTGAAGATGGTAAATATTAGCAGAACTACTCTTGATCCAGCCTATTTGATTGATTCTTATGATCATCTACTAAAAAGAGGAGAATGGGAAGATCTGAAGAAAGCTGAACAGCTGTCTAAACAGTATTTTACTGATGAAGCAAGTAAAGAAGTGTTTTCCCACTTATCTGAAAAAGCAGTGGAATTAGGGAAAGGATTTGTTCAAGGAGAATTATTGCTGCCAAACACAGCCAAACAGGTGTTCTCTTATCTAATAAGAGGTGGCAATCCTTATCAGCTCAGTCTGGCAGAGAATATTGCTCAAATGTATCTTCCAGCACATATAGCTGCTAAGGTCGGAGAGAAACGACAAGAGTTGTTGGCCAGTTTAAATCAACTCACTGAGAGAAGAATTACTGAGAATGAAGTCACTAAAAAACTAAGGATTGGCTCACCATTAAGTCGAATGGTTGCTTAGTTTCTTATCTATTTACATAAATTAGAAACAATATTCTTTTTTTCTTTTAAATGTAAGAAAGTTCAAAGCAAGATTAATATATTCTTTTAGCTATAGTATATTTAGGAAAAAACAAGTGTTATTAACTATTTGTTATTAATAAGTAGTTAAAAAACAAAAAGTTTTTAAAATAAACCGTTATTCAAATTAATTATGAGGTAAAAAAATGGAAAATCTTGCTATTGATGAAAAAGCTGTTGTTCAAGGAATCTTAACTGATCTTGTTTCAAAAAGAAAGAGGGAGAAGAGTCTTAGGGTGGTAACTGCTGAGGATTACACTGCTTCTAATCCTGATTATGCTGAGATGAAGATCCTTTTTGATGAGGTGCATAAAAAAGGCCCTCAGAAAGATTGGACCTTAACAGCATTCGATCGTAAACCTTTGGGTCAACTTGAACATACTCTGCCTCAATTGATCTGTAGTGATCTGGAGGATGCTAAAGTATTATGTGCTGATCTTCATGCAGATACTCCAGTTCATTTTAAAATTGGAGATGGAACCAGATACGGCGGCACTGCTGGGATGTACCAAGAGAAAGCTGCTGAGCAGACCCAACCTATTCTAAGTATGGAAGTGCCCACCTTAGTAGCTAAGACACCTCTTGTTGAAGAAGAGCTGGAGATCACCATAGAGGATATTTTGGAATCTAAAGATCTTCCTCAAACCACACCTCCTCCCCTCCCTGCTGCTATCTACAACCAAGATATAACTCAGCAGAGGGCAGTCCAAGAGTTTTCTGCAAGCTCTTATCAACCCGATTTAGATGCTATCCTATCAACTAAACATGATAACAAGCAATCACAGCGATTCTTTGAGGCTGTTGAATTTGAAAATATCTTCAACCAAAATCAGGAATTGGGATTGAGTGTGATCTATTTCAAGCGTAATGGTAAATTTGATTTTAGATACAGACGTAAGAAAAAGGACGGAGTTGCCGGAGGATTTGTCTCTAAAGCTTATGTCCAGGAAGCAGTTGAAGCTTTAGATAAATACAACTCCTTGATGGAAGAAGGATCTATCCTTGATCTGAGTTTAGCTAAGAATCTAGCTGCTGATTATTTCACTGAAGAGGCAGCAACAGAAGCATTATACCAAGTAAAAGATAAGGTTAAACAGAAAGCAGAGACAATCCTTAATGACAAGTTCATTTATTCTGATTGCCGTGATACGCTTAAGATCGGCTCAGATTGGGACGGCTTAAGAAAAGAAGGAATCGCTGCCATCGCTAAATATGAAACTTTGATGAAGAAAGACGGCTGGGAAAATTTAGTTCAAGCAAAAGAACTTGCTGATAAGTATTTCAAGAATGATCTTTCCGAGCAGTTGGAGGATAGATTGTATGATAAAGCAGTTGATCTGGCAGAAGGACTGAGGAGTAGGGGAGAACTGTTGGATCCAGAAGTGGCTAAACAAGTTGTTGGTCGTTTGTTATACAACGAGCATTCTGACCAGCTGATTAATGATGATCCTTGCGACTTGTCTTTAGTTATGGACGTGATGAAAACATATCCTGGGAGTTATAGCCAGGCAGACCTGGAAGAAGTTGGAAGATATCATCAAATAGCTATGGGGATTCCGGTACAACATCAAAAACCTGTGACTGCAGAGTATCCAGTTGTCCAGTTGGCAGCTGAAGAGAATCTGGAAAGATTTGTTGAGAAAGCTAATCTGCGACCAGCCAGGAATCCTTCAGAGGAAATGCCTGCATACAGCTTGCGTCTTTCTCTTGCCTATTAATATCTATTTTTTTCCATTTCTTTCTGCAGTTTTGTGTATTGGCATTCTTTTAATCTTTTATCTGCCTGCAGTTGTAAGGGACAATATTCTCCACTTTTACAGCAGTAAACTTTTCCTGAGTAGAAATGCTGCATCTTGCCATAGTTGCCATGGAGCAGGTTGTTCAGGCAGTTGTTAATTTCAACAGTAAGAAGTTCAGACTGCTTGTCTGCTCTGATTTGTTCCAGTAGATTATCTAGTGTCATAAGCCTCCTTTTTTTAAGTGATAAATAACGACCTTTCTCAGCTTATTTAAAGGCTTGGACAGGGGTTTTTAGCAAAAAGAAGTGGATGTCTATGTTTCTGAAGTGAATAATTCGGAAAGTAGTTCTCACTTCTAGAGTATCTATGTTGTTTTTAAACTTTTTAAACAACATGCCATACTCCGATAATTTTCATTTGTGAACTACTTTCCAAATTGCCTCTTAGATTTCCGACTAAAATCGTATAATTCGGAAATCTGTTCACAATTCGATAATTAGTTCACAGATTTTCCC
>JBDREV010000098.1:0-2036 GCA_043819375.1 Candidatus Woesearchaeota archaeon | reverse complement strand
CTGAACAGATTTCCTTTTTTGTCTGTCCATTGGATGCCTTTGAAGTTGCTTCTCCAGATCTTTAATAGTTCTTCATTGTCAAAGAGCTGGTAACCCTTGAGTTGCTGCAGTTCCGGAGGAAGCTGTTGTTTCCTCATAAAGCTGTCAAAGTGCTCTTTTAAGATCCGATCCATTCCACTAGGTAAGGAAGGGAAGATCGTATCTGGCCTTCTAATCTTCTTATTATGATGTAACCAGAAGCAGCGCGGACAGTCTTTGAGTAGGCTTAAGGATGAGGAGGAGAGTTTGTATGTTGTCATTTTTGGATCAATTCCTCAGTTTTGTTAACAAAATCCAACACTTTGTTTTCGTAAACATCAATAGTTTGATTATCAAATTTTGTAGCTGTTGCATAACTCGCATCATGCCGGTCATCTTTTAATTGGGTGTAAAGCTCTGCGTCCTCTTTATTTATGCAAAGCTCGTTTAACAGTTTTGCTTCATCTTGAGTGATGGCATACTCTTTGATCAAGATAAGGATTGTTGCATAATGGTTTTTTGAGGAGTAATTTTTATTGGTGATCAAGGCTAACGCGGAGTGGTATAAGGTATAATATAAGGCCACGATAAGCCAATCGTTAAATTTATTGTACTGTTTGTTCAGTTTGTAGAATTCAAGATTGTGCCTTGCTTTTTTTAGGTGGGATTGCACCAATTCAAGATTATTGCTGATTCTTCTGAGATGTTTCTTCTCTATAAAGAACTGGATCTCTTTCTCCAGGAAAGTTTGTTCTGAGAAAAGCCGGTCAATATCCATCTAAGATCACCTCATAGAAATTTTGTTCTTTATAGATAGGAAAACCAGTTTTTCTGGCCTGGATGATCACATCATCTGTGTTCTTTTTGAATTGGGAGACTGTTGCCTTGAACAAAGACAAGAGGTGTTTTGAAGTTATCTCTGCTTCTTTTTTATTTTTGGACAGATCAATCTTTTTGTTAGAGATTATCAACAGATCAATGTCGCTGTTCCTCTGTTCTTCTTTTCTTGATACAGAGCCAAAAAGGATGATTGTGTAAACCTCTTCTGAGGTATTTTTAAGAAAATTCCTTAAAGGAATCTTTATGTTTGGGTTAAGGCTGTTGAATCTGTGGATGGCGATCTCTGAGAATTTTAGTGCAAAGATCTTCCTGTCTTTTATTCTGTAATATGTGTTGGATCTTGTTGCCTCTTTAGTCAGGATCCCAGTTTCTACAAGTCTGTTAAGGGTGTTGGCCAAAGAACTGTCAGCAAGCTTGGAAAGCTCTTTGAGCTCATTAAAGTACAAGGAAGGCTTTTTGCTCTCAAAATAAGCCAGGTAAACTTTATCTTCGGGTTTCATCTTTTGACAAGAATATCCAGATAGTTTATAACACTTCTGTTTTTGGAGTGATTACTTCTGTTTTTGGAGTATATTGCGGCAATAACTTTTCCAGCACCATAAATTAAATTAAGCAGGAATTGTTCTTTTTTTGAATGAGAATAAAAAATCCCAATCACAGCAGAGCTGAGGGGGTATTTTTTAAGCATCAAATTGGGATATTACAAATCGTAGCAGAGCTATGGGTATGTAACCCAATTCGATCAATCAACGAGATGCCCTTGTCAAAAAGAAACCGGCACAGGTTTCTTTGGACTCCCGGAGTTTTCTATCTATTTCACTAAACAAAAGATTTACGGATTGAAAACTCCGTGATTATAACACACCTTACCATAGATTGAAGAAGAAAGGTGTGGGTGCTGGATCTCCTTTGAAAGAATGAGAAAAGAGAGTTTGGGGGAGAGTTTGTAGGTTGTCATCTTGTTTAGTCAAGTTAATATGTTTTAATTATTTTATGTCTTTAATTTATCACAATTCCATTCTTCTGTTACAATTATGGAGAGTGTAAATAATTTTGTTGAAACTCCAAAAAACAGTTAAGTGGCTGAAAGCCACTAACTGAAAAAAGGAGGAATCAACAAAATGACAAAATTGTTTACCAAAGAACAAGCAAGAGAGTTAGCTAAAAGGAATAAATTT
>JBDREV010000097.1:0-8250 GCA_043819375.1 Candidatus Woesearchaeota archaeon | reverse complement strand
GGCCCTGTTCTTCGGTGCTTTGCTGGCTTATGTATTCTACCCGATACACAGATGGGCAACTAAAAAGATCAACAAGAACATCTCTGCTTTGCTGATCTGTCTTATTGTGATCCTGATTATCATCATTCCAGCAGTGATGTTAGTGAATATTGTGGTCAGAGATTCATATTCCCTTTATACTGGAAGCAAAGAGCTACTTTCTAATGGAATAACCTTTGACAACTGCCAAAGCCATCTTTGTAATCTAGCCAAAGAATTGAGCGAGAATCCCGAGGTAAAATATCAATCACAAGAAGTGCTGAAAGCAGTGACTAGTCTGGTGATCAAGAAAGGCACTGAGTTTTTGGTGGGTGTTCCTAAATTCCTGTTGAATCTATTTGTAATGTTCATGGCTTTATTCTTCTTCCTGCGAGATGGAGATAAATTCATCAAAAAATTAAGTATTTACCTCAATCTTCAGAAACCTAAATATCACCAGATCATGGCCCGAACAAAAGAAGTGATCCATGCGATTGTCTATGGTTATGGGTTGGTGGCTTTGATCCAGGGAGCTTTGGGAGCATTAGGCTTTTGGGCATTTGGTGTAAGCTCTCCTTTCTTTTGGGGGATTGTCATGGCTGTGCTTTCTTTTATCCCTTTCTTAGGTACTGGATTGATCTGGGTGCCGGCAGCAGCAATTATATTCTTTAAGGGAATGTTTACTGATTCCAGCGCTTTGATGTATAAAGGAGGAGGATTATTTTTATATGGTCTAGTGGTAATCGGCAGCCTGGACAATCTGATCAGGCCGAAGATTGTTGGTGATCGGGCTAAAATTCATCCTGCCATCATCATCCTGGGAATCTTTGGAGGAATTGCATTACTAGGCTCTATCGGTCTGATTGTAGGTCCGTTAGTGTTATCAGTGACAGCGATAATCATAGAAGCTTATCTGAATAACGAGTGATCAATAACTTTGGCTTTTAGCATAATTGACTAATTTCTGGATATAATCCTGGAGCTGGATCTCCTGAGGGATGTTTTTGAGGACAAAACTGCTATTGAGAGAAATAGAATACGCTTTGAAGAGCTTGTCCAGATAGCTTCGCTCTGGTCTGATCTCCGTGATCTGGCTGAGCAGGATCTGCCCTTTGCCGAAGATGATCTTGTTGGAGTAAAATAAGTAATTCTGCTTAGCTTTTTTGATGTCCATCATTACTCCAATGAGGATGATAATGCAGATGATCACGATGGAGATTATTTTTACCAGCGCAGCAGTTGCGCTCTGCAGATTAAGCAGATAGAGATTGAGCAGCACTCCCAGATAAAAGACTAAACCAAGTAATAGAAACGAGGCAATTTTAGGCAAGAGGATCCTTTTCTTTTCCTGAGGAAGAGTATATAACAGCTGGTCTACCATCTTTTTTTGAATAAGGATAATGGGCCTGCCCAGACTTGCAGATGAGCACCAACAATTAGGTACTTCATTTTTGCACTGGGGACCTCCCGCGTTCTGATCATTGATCATAGTCAGGCGGACGTCATTTGCAGCATAGTTACCTATGTAGCTACTAGACTACAAGCCCATCATTTTGTGGAACTGAGTAAGTCAAGCGAGTGAACGCAAGATGAACCTTGTTCATCTGCGCCGGTGAATTTTGTTCACCAGGCGCCGCACTTTGGTTCCACGCGGGAAATCGAAGATTTCCGTGCGCCAGAGACATAGTCTCTTAGCGAATGCCGTAACATTTGCTAGCTTGACTACAAGCCCATTAAATATAGCAAATATTTATATTGTTTTAAAAATTTTCCTCTTTATGAACCACCATGAGCACTTTTGGTGGAGGTTTTTCCCCAAAAAAGAGATGACTGAAATCTACATTTCAGTAGCCATCCGGACTTTTGCCCTGAAGCTACTGGCTTTGTTTGTCCCTCTTTACCTGTATGTGGAATTGGAATACAGTCTGCAAGTTGCTCTGGGATTTTATATTGTTTATGCAGTAATTTTTGCCATGGCCACACCTTTTGCAGCTAAAGTTGCCGCCAGGATCGGTCTAAAACATTCTATCTTATTAAGTGTTCCGTTCTATCTGATTTTCTACTTGTTATTGTATACTTTGGAGAGATATTCTCTTCCAGTGTTTCTTCCGGCAGTGTTTTTTGGTTTAGGAAGCGCCTTTTTCTGGATCTCTTTTCATATGGAATTTGCCAGATCAAGTGATTCCAAGCATCGGGGAGAGCAAGTGGGCAAGAGAGAAGCGATTGTGCTGTTCACTGGTTTATTAGGACCATTACTTGGGGGCCTGTTGATTGATTATTTCAGTTTTGGGGTAGCTTTCATCGCTGCTAGTGTTTTGTTGTTCTTTTCAGCCTTATTTCTCTTCCTGAGCGAAGAAGTACATGTTCCTTTTCATCTTTCTTTTAGGGAAATGTTCAAGTGGGATTATCTAAGGAACGGAGTGGTGTTTATGTGCAGAGGAATCTGGGAGACTGCTGCTTGGGTATTATGGCCGATGTTTGTCTTCTTCATCCTTAATGATTACACTTCCTTGGGGATTCTAGGTTCAGTTACTGGAGCAGTTTCTTCATTGATGTTCTTGTTTGTGGGCAAGACTGCTGATAAATTCAGCCGGAGGAAATTGATGGCGGGAGGATTAAGCTTTGATGCTATCACTTGGTTCTTCAGGCATCTAATGTTCAATACTGCCCAGATCTTTGGGGTAACTATCCTGAGCGTATTATCTTATGCTTTTGTAGAAGTGCCGATGGGAGCCATGGACTATGACAAGGCTCAGAAGAAAAAAGAACAGATGGTAGAATTCTTTATCTGGAGAGAATGGTTTATCTGTTTAGGCAGGATCCTGGTGCTGTTAGTGGTGCTGCTGACTGGCAAGTTTATGTATGGATTTATTCTTGTGGGGATAAGCAATTTAGGGTACTTGTTATTTTAAATGAAAGACTGGGAAAAAGATTTTTTTACTGCACGTCTGGAACTTGATTATGGGAGCCAGGAAGCTGTTGTTGAGATCAAGTATCTTGCTAAACAGATTCTCTGGTTGAAGGGCTGGCCAAAAGAGAAGGCCGCTTTCTGGAATGGGGAAGCTTTTATGTGGCAGAACAAGATCCGCAAGGAGAAAAGAGAACTGATCTCCCGGGAGCTGAAATTTTTGAAGAAAGGCAGGAATCTTGATCTGGGCTGTGGGAGTCATAGTTATATTCCTTCTGTTGGCTTTGATGTTTCTGAAAAGATGCTTCTGCTTAATGAGAATTGTTATGAAAAGATAGTTGGTGATCTGGAGAAGAAGCTGCCCTTTGCTGAGGGAGAATTTGATTCTGTCACACTTATTTTTGTATTGGATTATGTTAATGAGTATGCTGCTTTGCTAAAAGAAGTTTTTCGAGTGCTAAGAAAAGAAGGAGCGTTGATGATTGTCCAATCAATGAAAGAAGTCAATGCCTGGCAGAGGCAGCAGAAAGTTAACAATTTTGACGGGGGAGATTGGAAACGGATTTTGTTGGAGTCAGGACTTAAGATTGATTATTCTCAGAAAGAAGGATTATCATTCTTTAAATGCAGAAAAGTTTATTAAATTAGAAGCTATTTTATTGGTTTAGGTGATGTGATGTCCGATAAAATGGTTTCTGCGGACCCTGTCCGTTCAGAATTACTGGAAAAGGTTGGTTTGAAAGACGAAGAAGTTTTCGAGCAGATTGCCGGAGACTGGGTCAGGACAGGTTATCCAAAACCGATCAAGCGGATGAGACTGATCTATGAAGTTTATGATCTGAGTATAGAGGAGACTTATTTCTGGGTGCTTAAGTTTTTACGGCATGATTCTGGCTTTTTGACGATTGATAAATTAGAGGATGCTTTTGCGGCTGCAGAAGGATCAGCTTTCTTTGGAGTGATGCAGCAGAGGATCGGTATCCAGCAGGACAAGATCAGCCAATTTCTGGCCACGGTTGGAAAGATGGTCAAGGAATTGTTCCAGATGGTCAGGGAGCTAAGAATCCTTGATGAAAGGTTGGCTTATTACCAAGGAGCAGAATCTCAGCTGGAGAAGTCTTTGGGAGAGAGAAGAAAAAGTGATGAGATTACTCTGAAAGGAATGTTTATTGATCTGGTGCAGGGTGGGGCCAAAAGCGCAGCTTCAGTCTATGGGATGGCCAGAGAGCTGGAGTTCATCACCCTACCTGATTTATTCTTTGATGCTCCCCCATTCAAGAGTGTAGATGAGATGGAAGGATTTGTCAGCAAGCTGGAATTCAACAAGAAAGTGTTGGAGGTGCTTTCGCGTCATCTGCGCCAATTCTTTGAATGGAAAAAAAGGACAGGTGAAGAGTTGGGAACAAGAAGAAAGTTTACTTTGCAGTATCTGCGGCAGCATTATGATATTATCAAGATGTACATGGCTTGGGCCAAGCCTTATCTACGGAATGTGGAACGGATGTCGATGAAAGAGAAGCATAGTTCTGCTCCCGATCTGATCTCTTCTTTTGAAGGAAGTATGCTGGATATTGAACTGTTAGCTAGCAGACCGTTTGGTGATTTCCACGCCTGTGTGTTGGCTACGTTTAGGTATAGGACCAGACCTTCGATGAAATTTGTGCAGGAAGGTTATCAAAGAGGTCCGGTACATCAGGGAGAGATGGAGATGAACTTACGTTCCTATGTCTGGACTGCTGAGCAGATTGAGAAATACAAAAAGTTGAAAGATCAGGAAGAATTGGCTTTGATGAGGACAATCTCTGGTTCGGTAAATGCGGCCATGGAAGCATTGGGGGGAGAGCTGGAGAAATACTTGGAGCAGGCTGGAGAAGAGATCAAAAAGAAAGAAGAGAAGAAAGAGAATCCTAGGAAAACTTTGATGGAAAAACTGTTTGGTGATTTCATGCCTCCGCAGGAGGCAAGGCAGAAAGAGAAGAAGCCGGAGAAGAAAGTGCTCAAAGGTGATGCAGGGAAAGCAAAAGGAATGGCTACGGGAGCAATGTTCAACTGCTATAAGAATTTCAAGAAGGCACATCAGATGATCATGTGGTGATGTGGTTTTATCCACTTTTATATTTCTTTTGATATGTAAAAATCAATAACAACAATGACAGCAGACGGTCAAATACTTCGTATTTGCCCTATGTGACAGCCCGGAGGGCGCTACCCCAGTCACATCTGCGTCGTCATTATTGATTTTTGCTCAATAACTTTTTTATAATTCCTTACTTTTGAATGTTAAATGCCAGATGATCTGAAGAATCTCTCCACTGAAGAAAGGATCAAGAGACTGAAAGAGATCGAGAGAAAGAAGAAAGAGGAGATAGCGGAAGCTCAGAAGATGCTGAAAGAGAGTGAGACAGAGTTGTCTGAGCAGGAAGAATGGACTCGGAAAGTGCCTATTCCTCAAGTAGCTGCGGAGAGAACTGAAGGATTGAGTGCAGAAGAGAAAGAGCTTCTGGCAGTACACAAGGGAGTGAAAAAGAAAGAAGAAGCGGGTGAAGAGGAAAAGAAGCCAGTCAAAAAAGACGAATCTTTAGAAGAGACTGTGTTGAGGGAAAAGAGAGATGTCCCAGTGGAGTTATTGGAGAGTGAATATACTGCTCGGTTGAGTCAGCAGCCGATGGCCAATCTATATCAAGAGATTAAAGAGATCAATACTAGGGTAGGAGATAAAGGTTATGTTACTGCTGAAGAGAGCAGGAAGATTGAATATCTCAGTGCGGCAACTGAACGCAAGTTAGAGGATATTGAAACTGGCAAATATTCTTTGACTGAACAGGTGGCAGAAGCTGCTTTATTGACCAGGAGCATTGGAGAGAATCTGAGGAGTATGTACAAGAGTAAACCTAATGATTCCTACCAAAGATGAAGATCACTACCCGTTCTATTGAGGATTATACTTCTGGAGCTAATCGGCTGTTCCAAGAGATTATTTATAAAAGAAATTATGGTCATTTGAAGAAGGTTATCAAGCCATGGAGAGGCGAAGATTTAGCTGATTACGAGGTGGTGGAGGGATTCACGGCGCTTCCGTTGGTTAAATCTGGATATCAAATACTCAAAGAAGAAACATATTCTGTCAATCCTTCACGGTTAACTCTTCTTCTGGGAATCTTCTGTAATGAGCAAAACGGAGAAAATTACTTGGTCAAAGAAAGATACATTGCTTTTAGGGTGCATTATCAAAAGATGGAAGTGAAGGAAGTGGTGGATTTGGACGGGCTGTTGAGTGATGTATCTCTAGAACGACCCTTGTTTGTAGGTCAGGCAGCAGGAGAGATTGATTTTGCTATCCCTTATAGTTACTGAATAGTGATAAAAATAACAAAAGATTTATAAACAGTAAAAGGTTCTAAAACACATGAAAAAGATTGGTGTATTTTCAGATTTGCACGGAGATAGACAAAGCTTAGATTTGATAGTGAAAACTTTCCATAATTTAGAGGTAGATTCAGCTATGTTTCTGGGAGATGTTGTCTACCAGACGATGAGCGACTTCACCAATACTGAGCTGAACAAAGCTTACCAAGTAAAAGAACAATTGCTTCAGGAGAGTAAATTAAGAGATGATTTTCTAGATGGATTGTTCAGCGATCAACAGCTGCAGAGATATTTGGAACTGAGCAAGAAAGCAGCTTCCTTGAGCAGAAAGATCGCTAAGGCTGAATATACTGATCTAAAAAAAGCTTTAGCAGGACTGGACCTGGCTGTTTTAGGTGGAAATTGGGATTATCCTGAGATCCAAGATGTGTTTGGAAAAGATTATCTGCAGGCAGCCAGCAAGCAGGTTGGCGGATTAAATGTGACTGGTTTTTCAGGAGGAGGATCTCCATCTCCTTTGACTGCTCGCGACCAGACCTTATGTGATTATCTGGAACCTAAAGCTCAGCTGTGGGCTGAAAGATTATTATCTAAAGAACCTTTAGATGCAGATGTGCTGATTTCTCATCTTCCTTTTGTAGATGGAAAAGGAGTGCATAACGAGCCAGGAGTACAGCAGCTGAAGAAGATGGTCCAGCAGAGGAAAAAAGCTGGACTGGATACTCCTGAACTGTATATGTGGGGACACCAGCATGGATCTGGTGATGTAACTTATAATTCTGAGCTAGAAGGATTTACAGTAAATCCTGGAAGCAGCAGCAGGAACCATAATCATAATCTTCCAACATTCATGGTCTGTGATTTTGACGAGAACAATAAGCTCTGTCAAGTGGATAAGTATCAGATCTTGGCAGCTTTAGACGGGCTGAGCGAAGTGCGGTTGGTAGGGAAATATGAATTAGGAGATAAAAAAGTCAACTTTAAAGAATTGAGCCAGATTGTTCATGAGGAAAAAGATCCCTTGAAATTCAAGAATAATCTTCATTTGGATAGTGCTTATGGAGTTAAGCTGAATGTTGATTATGCTGAAAAGACTGCTGAAGAGAAAGACCTGATGTTGAGGAAGAATCTTTCCCGAGTTAAAGAGATCACTGAAGATACTGAGAAAAGGGTCAAAGAAGCCTTGCTGATCACAGCAAAAAAATGCTTTACTTCTGGAGGGAAGATAGTCAATTGCTCTTTGGAAAGAACTGTAGAAGAAGTCAGAGTGCAGCTGGCTGAACAGGCCAGACAACTTTTTAGGATGGGAGGTTTAGGTTACAGGAATGAACAGGAAAAAATCTTTTGGGAAGAAGCGCTGGTCAGGGCTGCCTTCAAGCTCGATTCTAGGGGGATTGCCAAGGCTTTGGCTAAACCCAAACAATATTCTGATCTGGTTGATTTTGGAAAGGATCTAGTGGAGAAAAGCGGGGAGAGGATTGGGGCAGTCTATCAAAATCATATCCTAAAGAGCTTAAGTGGCTATGAGCTGCAGCAGATGGCTGAATTATATCTGCCGGCTGCTTATTCAAGAAGGACGGGATTGAATAAAGAGAAGAGTCTAGGGCTGTGGATGGCTTCTTACCAAAATGGCCTGATTACTTCAGAAATAGTGGATTCAACAGGTGCATATCAAAAAGGCAAGACAATCAAAAGAAGTAATGAAAGCTTGGATAAGCTGTTGGGGATCGAGCAGAAGGCTGATGATCAATCTGAACCATCTGAAGCCGAAATTAATAAGTGGGTGGGACAGCAGATCAGGGAAGGTAAGATTCCCGTGATAGAAAAAGACGGAAAACAATATTTCATGGCTGGTCCTGACAAGTATTTTCCTTTAAATCAGCCAGAAGAGTTTGGACTGAAGCAGGGGGATTATAAGGTGATCTCCCCTGAACAATTTATGCAAAATCAAGCAACTC
>JBDREV010000096.1:0-3541 GCA_043819375.1 Candidatus Woesearchaeota archaeon | reverse complement strand
CCTGGGGGCCCGTGCAGCAGCACTCCTTTTGGAGCTTCGATACCCAATCTTTCAAATATTTCTGGGTGTTTCAGGGGCAGTTCCACCATCTCTCTGACTTTCTTAATCTCCTCTTTTAGTCCCCCAATATCTTCATAATTGACCACAAATTTGGTCTCTTCCTTCAGCCCAACTGCCTGGGGATTGAATTCAACTTCTGTCTCTTCGGTAACTACAACAATCTCTTTGGCAGGAAGTACATTCACCACCATAAACTTAAGATCTCTGAAACCAAATCCTGGAAAGCTTTCATCAAGCATAGAGAACATCCCTTCAAAAACAGGATTATCGCCCATGGTGTTTCTTCTGCGTTTAGTTCCACCTAAAGAAAGCAGATCTCCTTTGACCAAGGCTCTGCCCAATAATCCTTGTTTGAACAAAGCTGGAGCAGCTCTAATAATAATACCTTTATTTGCCGGAGCAATGGTGATCTTTTGGGCTGGCTTTACTTCTGTCTTGCTGACTGTGATCAATTCTCCGATAGAAGTTTTGGTATTCCTTCTGATATCTCCATCCATCCTGATGATGGCCAGACCGATATCTCCGGGATAGGATCGGTCTACAATTCCTGCCGTCCTTCTTTCGCCCTTGATCTCTACAACATCTCCAGGGTTCACTCCGATCATCTTCATAAAGCTGGAGTCGATCCTGACGATGCCTTTATTGACATCATCCTGTACCGCTTCAGCAACTTTAAGCTGAATTTCTTTGTTTTCCATTTTGATAATATCTACTTCAAGTGCTTTATTATAAATATTTTCGTTCTCCTTACTATATAAATCTTTTGCTATTGTGGAGTGATAAAATTCAAAAAGTTTATAAATTAATGATGTTTTTACTATTCCAAAGTTATAACAAAATGACAAATTCACTAAAACCACTCGGAACCGGAAAACCAAAGCTGATCTCTACTGAGGAAGCTCTGAAGTTGCTGGAAGAATACCAACCTGAAACTAAACCAGCTCCCCAACCAGAACCAACACCACAACCTGCTCAAGAAATCAAAGGAGATTACATCCTGATGCCTAGAGTTTATACCAAAGCTTTAGGACTTCAAGCTTTAAGAGAAGCTTGCAAACAGGAAAACAATCAAGTTCATCCCCGATTCACTTTAGATAAAAAAACTCAGATTTACAGACCACTAACATTCAAAGAAAACCTAGAAGCTAGAGTTAATGATTATGAGAGTAATAAGAACTCAGATGAACGGATAAGATTATTCAATAGATGGCTAGATTCCTGCACAGGAATCGCTTACAAGAAGAAATCAACCAAGTTTAAAATAATTCCAGAATGTCAAGAACTGATCACACTTGATAGGGATTTTGATGAAGACTTTCTACAGATTGACTATTCTAAATTGCAAGGAATTGAATTAGATTCTAATCAAAGTAAATACAATGAAGTATTGACCAAAGCAAAAGTCCTAAACCATCCAGCCTGGAACGCTGCTGTCGAGGGTGATAAAAGCTTATTGACAACATATACTAATATCATTTTTAATGAAAAACAAGCTGATAAGCTAATGGGGTTCTGGCTTAGAATCACAGGAGATCAAGATGGTTTAAGGGCGCTCTACGTTTACAACCTTGATGGCAACTCGAATGCATATGGCGTCGACAACCTTGATGATTATGGGTCGTTCCTCCGAGTAGCCCAACTTAGTCCGGAGGACTCGCGCTGAAAATGGAACTTACAATCTTCAAAAAAATATCCAAACAAGGAGATAATCTACTTTTGATTATCCCTAAGAATCTCCACTCTTTTTTGGATCAAGGAGATCTAGTTAAAGTTCAAATCAACAAATTGAGGTCAAAAAAATGAATAAACTTACTTATCAAGAATTAGAACTGCCAAATTATGTTAATAGTAACGCCGCTGTTAGATTGAAAGCTAAAATTGGAAATGAAACCAAAATCATTGAACTGACAATTCCAGATATAGTTTATGCTGCGGAGATAGCAGGATTGAACACCCTATTTGTTTCTGATACTGGTAAAGGTAAAACTCAATTAATGACTGATGTGGCCTGGCACCATTTCAATGGAGATCGAAATGGAGGTAAGGCTAATTTAGTAGTCGGTAGAGCAGATTTTGAGATTGAAGATTTGTTAGTAAGAACCCAAGTTGATCTAAGTGCTGGAGGTTATGATAGCAGAACTGTCAGACAGATAGATCCTGAAAGAGCAAGCAGACTCTTTTTTGGTGTTGATGAAATCAACAGAGCACCTAAACCCCGGCAGAATGATTTTATGGATCTGGCTGTAGGAGAAAGAAATTTTAATGGAGCTAATATCCAATTAGGTCGGGATGGTTATTCCCTATTTATGGCTTCTGCCAATTTGAATAAGCTTAATGGAGATTTTTCAGGAACATTTG
This sequence comes from Candidatus Woesearchaeota archaeon, assembly GCA_043819375.1. Taxonomy (GTDB): domain Archaea; phylum Nanobdellota; class Nanobdellia; order Woesearchaeales; family GW2011-AR9; genus JBDREV01. The sequence goes on along the minus strand of JBDREV010000096.1, from coordinate 1,123 downwards.
AATTGGATCGAGCCTTATTAAACAGAGCTCATTTAACTTTTGATCTTGATCATCCAGATTTCAAGCCAACTGCAGAAGATGAGATGATTATTGAAGAAAGAAAAGCCAGTCCTAAAGTGGATGTAGCTAAACCACAGGATTTAAGTGCTAAAATATTGGCTGCTAACCAGGAAATTTCTCAAAAAGCTAGAAAACTTGATCCTTATTTTACCGCTTTTAGGTTTTTAATCGGCAGAAGTCTGGATCATTGTGAAAAGGATAGGTATAAAGAAAAAGGAACTACCTTTCCTATGCTCTGTTCTGATTGTGATTATTCCAGCCAAGAAGATAACATTTGTTCATTAGTCAAGGCTTCTTCAGAAAGAACTCTGCCTGCAGTAAAAAGCTTGGCTTATGCTTTAGCTTATGTTGCTGAATTGAAATTAGGAAAGAAAGTGGAGATAGATCCCTTAGACGCTGCTTTGCAAGCTTTCAAGTTTACTACTTATCATGGAAACTTAAATGAGATCACTGCTCAGCAGGATTATGCGGCCAGAAAACAGATCATGATGGATGAGACTGTGGGAAGATTATCTTCAGCTGTTGAGTTGTTGAAAGAGTATGTCCCTTTGATGCAAGAGGGAAGTTCAGAATATGTTAAGTTTACTTTGGGTGAAAATGAGACTAAAGCACCAAGAACAAAGCAGATTATTCAAACCTTAACACAAAAAGGAATCTCTTATCAAGAAACAGATCTCAAAACAGAATTGCAAGCAAAAGGTTTGGGTACAGATTGGGTAGACCCATATATTAAGAGGATGAAAAAATGAACTCACTAAAACAAATCAGAGATTTGGATTGGTGGGTTTCGCAAAGTTTGCTTCACAAACTTTAATTCGCTATGCGAATTAAGCTCAAGCCCACACAAAGAACAAACAAAATGACAAACTCACTAAAACCACTCGGAACTGGAAAACCAAAGCTGATTTCTGAAGAAGAAGCTCTGAAGTTGCTGGAAGAATATCAACCTGAAACTAAACCAACCCCTCAACCAGAGCCAACACCACAACCCGTTCAAGAGATCAAAGGAAATTACATCCTGATGCCCCAAATAAACACTTATGCTCGGAGCGTTCATGCTCTA
>JBDREV010000095.1:0-7217 GCA_043819375.1 Candidatus Woesearchaeota archaeon | reverse complement strand
AACATCGATTAACCAGAAAGTATGGACCAAGAAACACTCAATTCATATCTTAAAGCAGGAGAGATCGCTGCAGAAGTATTAGAATACGGAAAATCACTGATCAAACCAGAAGCTAAAGTGGTTGAAATCCTCGACTTGATTGAAAAAAAGATCATTGAAAAAGGTGGGAATATCGCTTTCCCAGCCCAGATCTCTTTGAATGAAGTGGCTGCCCATAACTGTCCTGACCTGAATGATCAAACCACCTTAAAGGACCAAGTAGTAAAAATGGATATCGGTGTGCACATTGACGGCTATATCGCTGATACTGCTACAACTATAGATTTATCCCAGCAACATACTGAATTAGTTAAAGCTTCCAGAGAAGCCCTGAACGAAGCCCTTAAACTTGTTGCTCCCGGAACAGAACTGAGAGAGATCGGCAAAAAGATCCACGAGATCATCACTGCTCATGGCTTCTCTCCGATCAGGAATCTTTCCGGACATGGTCTAGATCAGTATCAGATCCATACTTCTCCATCTATCCCTAATTTTGATAATGGCAATGAAAACATCTTAGAAGAAGGAGATGTGATTGCCATTGAGCCTTTCGCCTCTTCAGGAGCAGGTATTGTCCAGGAAAGCTCTCCAGCCACTTTATTCTCCTTGGTCGCAGAACATCCTATCAGGGATCCGATTACTCGATCAGTCCTCAAAGAGATCCAGACTTACCAAGGCCTTCCGTTTACCAAGCGCTGGTTAGAAAGAAAATTCACCACCAACAAGACCAACTTTGCTTTAAGGAATCTACTTCGCAGCGGCTGCCTGCAAGAACATGCCCCCCTAGTAGATAAGAACAAGGGGATGGTCAGCCAAGCAGAGCATTCAGTGATTGTTTTAGAAAAACCGATTGTGTTTACTAGAACAGATTAAATTATTCTTTAGAATTCAGCTGCCATTGATAGACATAATCATGGTGGTCAAAATAATAGAATATTACTTTCTTATCAGTTGCGATATACTTAAAGATCAACACAAAGGAATTTTTAACATGCACTCTCTTAAACTCATTTAATGGACTTCTTAAATTTTTATAATGATCTACATCAAAAGATTGACGGATCTCATCTATTTTTTTAAGAATCTGTTCATACAGAACTTTATCTTTTTTAGAAATCTTCTGTAAAATCTTCAACAGATCCGGCTCTATCTCAGCACTATGCATCTTCAACTAAAGCTCTAAGTTCGTTAAGATCTTTGAAAGGTATGCTCTTCTGTTTTTCAATTCTCCTGATCTTTTCAATAAACTCTGGTTTAAGTTCTGGCTCAAGAAGTTCTTCTTCATACCTATTAATCACAAAATTGATCGCTTCAGATTTGTTCTTAAAGCCAAATTTACCTTTGACAATAGTTAAGATTCTATCCTGGTATTCTCCCAGATTAACTATGGCTTGTACCATTTTTATTATGATTTATTATAAAATATAACTAGATATTATATAAACTTTTCGGTGAATTTTGGTCAATATATAACTTTAGCCTAATTTTTAGAAAGATTTAAAAGTAGAAACCACTTCTAGATAAGAATAGTTAGGCAGAAACAGATAGCCAATTGCTATTTCTGTTTCAGATTATACCAGACAAGTATGAACCTAATTGACAAGAATTAACTGGTAAAAGTTAATCGAAGAGATAAATATAAAATGGAAAATTTTGAAGAATTAAATATCAGTCCAGAGATTGTTGCTGCTCTGAAAAGAGAAGGCATTGTTAAGCCAACCACTATCCAGGAAAAGACCATTCCTTTGATTACAGAGGGAAAAGATGTGATTGGCATTTCCAACACCGGTTCTGGAAAGACCGCTTGTTTTGGCATTCCCTTATTGGAAAAAATGCAACCGAATCAAGGAGTGCAGGCTCTGATCCTAGCTCCTACCAGAGAACTGGCTAACCAGATCTCCGGAGAACTAAAAAAATGGAGCAGAAATCTTAAGCTCAATATCGCCATTGTTTTTGGTGGTGTATCTTTAGAACCACAGACTTGGGAGATCAGCAGGTCAGAGATCGTTGTCGGAACTCCCGGAAGGATCATTGATCACATGGGCCGAGGCAATCTCGACTTGTCCAAGATAAAAGTCTTAGTATTAGACGAAGCAGACAAGATGGTAGAGATGGGTTTTATCGAAGATATCGAAAGAGTACTATCCGACACCCCTGACAACAGGCAGATCCTCTTATTTGGAGCAACAATTTCCAACGAAATTGATTATCTTAAGGACAAATACATGCGCAACGTGGCTGTAGCTGAAGCTGAACTTCATGTCAAGAAAGACTTGCTTAAGCAGTTCTACTACAACACCCAAGTGTATGAGAAGTTCTCTTTGTTGGTCCATCTGATGAAAAAAGAAGAGACCAACCGGGTGCTTATCTTTTGTTCTAAGATCTCCACTGTAGAGCTACTCAACAGGAACTTAAGGGCACAAGGGATTAAGGCCGAGATGATCCATGGCAAGATGAGCCAAAATAAGAGATTGAGAGTGATTGAAAAATTCAATAAGGGTGATTTAAATTATCTGGTGGCTTCAGCTGTAGCTGCCCGAGGATTGGATATCAAGGATATCTCTCATGTCTTTAATTATGATCTTTCCCAAGATCCGCAGGAGTATATCCACCGGATCGGCAGGACTGCGAGAGCAGGAGAGAGTGGTAAAGCAATCACTTTGCTCTCACCACAGGATCATGGCATCTTCCAATCCATCTTTGCCAGATATGATGTGGATATCGAAGAGCTTCATACAGAAAATTTCCAGAAGCTTAGGTTTGAAGTTGATCGACAGAGAAACTTTAGCCAAGGTAGAGGAAATTTCCAGTCCAGAAGAAACGACAACGTTGGCTGGAGAAATTCTCGGGTCCACTACGGAGTTTATTTTTTTTTCATTTTCGGAACAATCTTCCAAGCGAAGATTGCTCCAATTATTATTATGATCCAAAAAACCAACATACTGATCAGTCTGAAAGTCAATAGGACAAGATTTAAGACCATCAGGCTGATGACGAGATAACCGACCAATTTCAGATTGTTCATTTTAATCCTTTAAAAAATTCTTCCTCTGTTAAAAATTCACCAGCATGGATTCTTTCCAAAGCCAAGTTAACTTTTTTCCTCAAATCAGTATCTACTAAGTAAATCATTGTCTCTTTTAATCTTTTAAGATAATTAAAAATCATTTTAATCTCTTAACAACATCACTCAAACTCAACAGCTGTTGATCTCCGGTCTGCATATCTCTTAATAGTAATTTGCTCTGCTTCAGCTCATTTTCTCCGATGATAATTGCATAAGGGATGCCCAAAGAATTAGCATAGTTCAGGTTCTTGCTCAGGCCTCTCTGCTGCAGATCAAAATCAGCTTTGATCCCTTTTTCCCTTAACTGTTCCACAATCACTAAAGATTTTTCTGTGGTCTTGATCGGGATCACATAAACCTGAGCAGAAGTTCTTTCCTTCAGCTCCTTTCCCGCTTTTAAGACTTCCATGATCGGCACAATCCCAAATGCAATACCCACTGCTGGAATCTCTCTGTTTCCACCTAAAAAGTTACCGATCATCTTGTCCCATCTTCCGCCACCAGCCAAGGAAGAGGTGATCGGTCCTTTCTTTGCAAAAACCTCAAACACGGTTCCAGTGTAATAAGACAAACCTCTGGCTAAAGAAAGATCAAAAGTTACTTTGACCTTCATCTCTTTGAGATAAGAAAGCAACTGTTCCAATTCTTCCAAGCCTTGCTTCCCTTCTTCAGTTGTGATCTGTTTTTTCAGTTGAGACCTATTTTTGATAGTAAGAATTTTTAATAACTCTTTGATCTCTTTATCCTTAAATCCTCTTTCCTTCAGTTCTGCGGTCACTCCTTTCTCTCCGATTTTATCTAATTTATCAACAGCGATGATCGCTTCATCTTTTTTCTTTATTCCGGCTTGCTCCAGAATACCATTGAGTAATTTTCGGTTATTAACTTTGATTTCTACATCTAACTTTAGCTTATCAAAAACAGTTTTAGTCAAAGCCAAGATTTCCGCATCAGCCAACATATTGCTGCTACCGATTGTATCCACATCACACTGCCAGAACTGCCTGACCCGTCCAGCTTTGATCGGACCGTCTCTGAATACCGGACCAAGTTCATATCTTTTGAAAGGCATCTTCAGGTTGGGGTTCAGAGCAATGAATCTTCCTAATGAAGTGGTCAGCTCAAATCTTAAGCCCAAATCTCTTTTTCCTTGATCCTTAAAACGGAACGTCTCTTTGAGAACATCACTTCCAGTACCTGCTCCAAACTTTGCTGCCAGAGTCTCATACCTTTCGATGATCGGTGTCTCCAGAGGAGCAAAGCCATAGATCTCAAATGTTTCTTGAAGTGTACTTACTACTTGATTCTTAAGAATCTTCTCTTCTGGAGGTATATCCTGGACTCCTCGAGCAGTTTGCAGTTGCATAATAGAGAATTAAATTATTTGTGTTTATATAACTTTTTATTAAGAAAAGAGGGCGGCTGGGGGGAATCGGACCCCCTCCCCAAGCTCCACAGGCTTGAATACTAACCGCTGTACTTAACGAACAATTTGTCCGAAAATTTATACTACAGCCGCCATGACAATATCCCAAACAATACTTCAATTAAAAACTTTTCTCTTGCCATCAACTATATCTTTAAATGTCGCTGCTAGGAGATCTTGAAACAGGGTTTAGATTTATTCGGAAAAATTTAATTAGTTGTTAAACAAACTAAACTGAGAGGTGTATAAAATGGAAACAAACTTACCTAAACTGCCTTATGTTTACGATGCCCTAGAGCCATATATCGACGAAGAGACTATGCATATTCACCATGACAAACATCATCAGGCCTATTTTGATAAATTCTTGGCAGCGATTGCTAACCATCAGGAATTGAAAAATAAAGATGTTAAAGAGATCTTAGCAAACTTGGATCAAGTTCCTAAAGAGATCAGGCAGGCAGTCATCAACCATGGAGGAGGATACTATCACCACAGCTTTTTCTGGAGTATCCTCAAGAAGGATATTCCTTTTCAAGGAGAGATTGCCCAAGCCATCGAGAAAAGATGGGGCAGTCTAGAAGAATTCAAAGAAGAATTCAGCAAAGCTGCTCTGACTGTTTTCGGTTCGGGGTGGGCCTGGTTAGTTCTAAATAAAGATAAACTAGAGATCGTCCAGACCAAGAACCAGGATTCTCCTCTAAGTGAAGGAAAGGTGCCATTACTAAGCCTTGATGTCTGGGAACATTCGTACTATCTCAAATATCAAAACAAAAGAGCAGAATATATCCAAGCATTCTGGAACGTTGTCAATTGGGAACAGGTTGATAAATATTATATAAAAGAAACAAGTTAATCATCAAAATGGCAGAAATCAAAGAACACCCATTGAAAAAGTGGGAAGTATCCATCATGGAAGTGAGGGATAACGGAAAAACATTGTTTAAAGTCACAGAAATTCTATGCAAGCGCCTACCTCCTTTAAATGTGGGGCTTATTCGGCGCTTGCCGAAAAAATATAATTTCTGGGACACAAAAAAGCCAGAAGCTTTCTAGATTTTTTATTGTGACTAAAAGAGTGCCAGAGTTAAATGTTGCCGAAACTGAGGTTTTTAAGTCTAAATAAGAAGCCAAAAGAAAGTTTGAGGAGTGGTTAAGCTAAAACCTCTTCATATTCTTTTATTTTTAGGTTTAATAAATCAATCAACTGGTTATCTTTATAATTGTAAACATCAGGAATATCTAAAGATAAAATTCTCTTTTGAAGATATAATTTAGGAAAGCGCTTAGAGATCTCACTCCTCTGTTCCTCTTCCATCACCACAATTGTATCTGCCCAAGAAATCTCTTTTTCAGTAACGGGTTTTTGATTATATAATCCTGCAGATTTAGTGTTAAACCTTTGCTTAAAAATCTCTTCAGCAGTCTTGCTTCTATTCTGGTTTTGATTACAGATAAATAAAATGTTCATAGAGTGATTAAAATAAAGAAAGATATAAATTTTTCTACACGGAAAAAAGCCATCCGCTTTTTTTGTGTAACGAAAATTGACTGCAGTTAATTTTCATTACATCATCCCCTGCATCCCGCCCATTCCACCAGGAGGCATGGATCTTCCTTCTCCTTTTCCGCCCATCACTACATCATCAATCCTGAGGATCATCTCTGCTACTTCTGCTGCCGAGGAGATTGCCTGTGTCTTGATCTTCAAAGGTTCAATCACTCCTTCTTTCCAGGAATCGATCACTTCTCCAGTAAAGACGTTTACTCCATTCCATTTGTGAGTGCCAGCTCTCAATTTAGTCAGCACATCAATCGGGTCCAGGCCAGCATTCTCTGCCAGGGTTCTGGGAATAACTTCCATCGCTTCAGCAAAGGCATTAACAGCTAACTGCTCTCTTCCTTCCAGGCCTGCAGAAAATTTCTTCAGTCCGATTACTAATCTCATCTCTGGAGCTCCTGCTCCACCTACAGCCTTACCTTCACGTAAAGTCACCGCAATGTCTTTGATACCATCTTCCACTGCCCGCTTGATCTCTTCCACCACATGCTCAGTACCACCACGTACAAGCAAAGTCATCGCTTTGGGATTCTTGCATCGCTCTACAAACACCATCTCTTCATCGCCGATCTTCTCTTCTCTTACTAAACCCGCTTCTCCCAGATCAGTGGAGTTTAACTCTTTCAAACTGCTGACAATTTTTCCACCCGTAGCCTTAGCCAGAGCTTCCATATCACTCTTCTTTACTCTTCGAATAGCAAAAATATTAGCCTTGGCCATAAAATGCTGGGCCAGATCATCAATGCCTTTCTGACAGATTACCACATTAGCAGTAGAATCTTTAATTTTTTCCACCATATCTCGAAGAGTCTTTTCTTCACTATCTAGAAAAGCCTGCAGTTGGTTAGGATCAGTGATCTGAATCTTAGCATCAATCTCTGTGTTTTTAATTTCCAGAGCACAATCCAGCAAAGCAATCCTGGCCTCTTTGACCAGTTCAGGCATAGAAGGATGCACCTTCTCTTTGTCCAACAGGATACCTTCCACCAGCTCACTTTGATCAGTACTGCTGCCGGTCCTTTTCTCCACCTTAACATTTTCGATATCAACCTGATTTCCCTGAGCTACTCCTTTAACTGCCTTGACGATCAGATCAGCCAATTTTTCTTTGTTAGCTTCTGCAC
>JBDREV010000094.1:0-9245 GCA_043819375.1 Candidatus Woesearchaeota archaeon | reverse complement strand
TTTTATTAATAACTTCTAATTTATATTCATTTACATCTGCTCTCTCCGTTGTAACAATTCCTTTAGAATCTAATAAGATTAAATTTTTTACACCATAATCCAATAATAAGTTAGATACAGCAATGCCAGCAGCACCGGCACCGTTAATAACAACTTTGATTTTCCCTATTTCTTTGTTAACTACTTTTAATGAATTGATTATCCCAGCTAAAACTACTACTGCAGTTCCATGCTGATCATCATGAAAAACAGGGATATTCAATTCTTCTCTTAATCTTTTTTCTATTTCAAAACAACGTGGTGCAGAAATATCCTCTAGGTTAATACCCCCAAATGAGGGCGCAATGTATTTGATAGTTTTGATTATTTCTTCAATATCTGTAGTATCGAGACAGATAGGTATTGCATCAACACCACCAAACTCTTTAAATAAAACTGCTTTGCCCTCCATAACTGGTAATGCTCCAAGCGGACCGATATCTCCAAGACCTAAAACAGCAGTACCATCACTAACGACCGCAATGGTGTTCCATTTAGAGGTTAGTTTATATGCAAGAGAATCATCTTTAGCGATTGCTTCTGCTACTTGAGCAACACCCGGAGTGTACGCAAGTGATAAATCGCGGTTAGTTTTAATGCGAACCTTAGATTTAATCTCTAATTTTCCCCTGTATCTCTTATGAAATTCAATTGAATCATTCATGAACCTGCGTGGTGTCTTTTAGTTTATATATGTTTAGTTATCCTATCTCCTGCTTTGCGTGGAAACTCCATCTCAATGATGCTCTTCCCAGCAATTGAATTTTTCTAATATGTTTTTGGGAGAGCCCAGATACTTTATCACTTTTTGTTTTACTTTACCTTGTTCATCTCTTTTTCCTTCAACGAGATAATAATAATTCTTTTTGCCAATCTTCTTTGTTCGTATAAACGCCATCATTTTAGTTCGTAGGCACAACAACTATTTAAATTTTATGTAATTTAGTTTGATAACTATTACTAGGCACAACAAAAGCCTATTGGATGGTGATAGATATGCCAAGACTACCAAACAAAGAATTTAGAGCAATGGTTCCATTGCTCCGAGAGAAAGAGTTCTATGAACCTGAAGAACAAAGGAAGATTTCATGGCCGGAATATAATCTTTCTCAGATTGAAGCGGCAAGCGAGATATTAGAATTTGTTGATAGCATGGTTGATCAGAGTACTTATATGAACACAGTTGGAAAAACTGGTAAGCCCCTCACTGATCCTAAAATATTAGCTAAAGCAGTATTAGCTTGTGAAGCTCTTGGCTTCACAGAAAGAAATGCGCAAGGTTGGATAAAAATTATTGGCCCATTTCTGGGTATAAAGGAACCTCTTGATGATCGAACCATCAGAGATGCTTATGACAAAGCAGAAGTTCTGTACATCCTTAAACAGATATTTGAGAAGACTAAAAGCTCTGACGGCAAACTCTCTGGAGATGGCACTGGTTTGGAAACGAGTAGAAAACAGAACTACGAAAGCCATAAGAAAACAGGGGATTATATGACCAGCATAGTGGACTCACGCGAGTTTGTACCAGCTTGGCTGGGCACGCGGGACAATTATTTACCAATAAAAGACAAACTTGTCAAAACAGTCAGAAGAAATCTCCCAGCCCGCTCTGCTGCTTGCTCTCCTTTTCCTTGATCAGCTTCTTTAGTTTGGCATCTACTCTTTCTTCAGAAAAATCATGCTCCTTGACCAGGAACTCTTTCAGCTTCTCTCCATCAACTGGTTTCCATTCCAAAACATAATCATCAGTTACAGGTATCTTCTTGATAGTATAAAAGATCTCTTTCCATTCCAGATCAGAATAGTGCTTGCTCCATTCTGCCTTCTCAAAGACAGCATCAAAATCGTGGGGGAATTCTTTTAACAATTTCAATCCAGTCTTGGGACCGATCCCTTTAACCCCCCCAGGATTGTAATCTGTTCCAACCAAGATGGCTAACACAATCAATTGATCAATATCCAAGCTAAGATTGTTGAGATTATCAGAAAGAGAAACCATTTCCGGACTTACTGTCTGATAAGCAAACCTGCCTGCTTTCTTCCTTTTCCCTTCAATAGAAAGATTCCTGACTAATAACGGACAGCCGAAGATCAAGGAATCATAATCCTGTGAGACAGCATAGTCTGCCTCTTCCTTCTTCACCAGATGAGCACATTGGGCTTCTCCTTCAGAAGGAGCCTGGACAATCGGACAACCCAAGTATTCAATCAGTCTCTTGGCATCGGCAATCATCTCGGAGTTAAGAAAAATTGTACGCCCGGCAAACTTGTACATGCTTTCTACATCTCCCATCTCTTTAGCTTCTTCATATTTCAGCTTGGCTTCTTTCTTGGCTTCCGCCCTGATTTCCCTAGTTCGCTGCTTGATAGCTGGCGGCTGGCCGTCAAAAACAAAGATCAGCTTGATTCCTGTCTCCATCAGTTTAGTGGTACGATTGAACACACCCAGCAGATGAGAAGTGACATTTCCATGGCTATCAGTAAAGGCTGAACCATCTCTAGCTCTGATCGTAGTCAAGAATTGGTATAGCAGGTTGAAAGTGTCCACTGCTAAGATCTTTCCTTCCAGCTCTTTCAAGGAAATCTCTTCTTGACTACAATCTCTTTAAAATTTAATCCCATTTTAACTGATTAGGCTTGTTATCTTTTTATAGTTTGGGGTCAGACAATTGATCCAATCAAATACTGCGGTTGACAGGATTAACAAGGCTGTCCCGGCTACAGGCACAAAAAAAGAGGCCCCACCAACAACAGCATAAGCCATCTGCTTCTTTTTCTCCTTCTTCAAGAGTTGATTTAATCTAGCTACTTCTTCTTTATTTTTGAGAGTTGCAGCCACAATTGTTTTGGTGAGCTCTATCTCCTTTTTCACTTTTGTTCTTAAGAACCATAAGGATAAACGACTGATGATCTCTGATTGTCTATTGAGGGTTTTCACCTGTTTGATCCTATTCCTCCGCAACTTCTTGATCATCTTTTCAAGAATCTGGTAACGGAGATTTAGATCTTTAAAGGTCTCACTGTGATGTCCCTGCGGCTCCAGCAAGAGTACATAAGCGAGTGTCTCCCCATAGATATCAATAAACTTATCCATATTTTCAACAGTTAAAACAGTGATCTCAATCAATTGTTGTTTATTCTCTCCTGTCCTGAAGACGTATTCCAAAAACCTGGCTCTCTGCTGCTCTTCTTGAGAAAACTGCTTGATCAGAACTGGAAACTCTTTAGTCAAACTGTCCAACTTTGCTCTTGCTTTGGATTCATCAAACATTTAACTCACTCAATCTTCTTGATGGTCAGATTGTCAAAGGCCCCTGAATCAAGCATCTCCTGCGCCTTTTTAGTTATTTCGCTGTTATGAAGAAACAACAAAGGCAGTTTTTTAGCCTGAGCTTCCATATAAGCGGCAGAGATATCTTTCTCATCACACTTTTTCTTGTTCTTAGCCTTACAGAAATAAGTAAGCCTGCCCAGCACAGAAGGAACTTCTACCCAGAGGTTCATCTCCGCGTTCTTTCTCACAGTCTCTTTGGATTGGATCACAATATTGCGTTCTTTGAAATAAAGTTCCAATGAAGAGAACAGATCATCGGCAGTCTCCTTCTTTTTTGATTTGAGCTTTTCCTTGAGCTTCTGGAAGAGATGCTTCTTTTCCTGATCTTTCTCAGCAGAAGGTTTAGCCTCAGTCTTTTCCTCTGTTTTATCTTCTTTTTTCTCTTTTTTGTTTTCTTTGATAACTTCTTTTTCTTCTTTCTTTTCTTCGTTAGTGTCAATCTGTTTAGTTTTCTCTTTTTCTGGTTCTACAGCTGCTGTTTCTTCAGATTCTGCTGGGACCTGTTTTTCTTCCGTAATCACTTTTTGGACTGGTTCTGTTATCTCTTGGACCGGCTCTTCTTTTGGTTCTTCTGCTTTCTTCTCCTCAGCAGAAGGCTGTTCTGAAGGAGGTGATAGTTTATCTTTGATATATTCAGAAGCCTGCTCATCACTCAACATATACCATTTCCAGAAGATCTCTTTTTCACCCTGGTAGTTAACTGTCAGTTGGATAGCAAAATCTTTCATGTTTCTCAAAGAAACTCGGCTAAGCAGATCCAGATCATGATCCTTCAGCACATTCTTCTCTTTAAGATTGTTTACAACATCCTGGTCTTTAACATTGAGATTATGGATAAAATTCTGCAGCTTTTCCTTGTGTTCAGGAACAAAATACAACGGAGAGCCACCAATCTTCAATCCAGAGATCTTCACTTTTCCTTGAGAAGCCAGATCAGAAAGATGGGCAGAAGCGAGCAGAATACTGGTGTTGATATGCTTAGCTACCTGAGTGGGAAGGACTGGCCCGGTGAATTTCAGGAAGGAAAAGATCTGATCTTGGTCATTCATCAACTTTCAGCTGGAAAAGAACTTTAAATAGTTTTCTTTGGTTGAGAAGTCAGATATATTCTTCTTCTGCTCTGGCCTGCTGGGCATCGAGGTTGGTTTGATACAGATGCAGCAGGGTTTCTGGTGAATTTCTGACTAAAGATTCCAAATTCCTGTTCTCCGGCAGCTTCAGATCTGCTCTCACTCCGTTCTGGCTCACCGCCACAGTATAAGTGCCTTGAGAAAGGGAACGGCTTTCCTGATAATTGGCTACTGCTTCCATTCCCTGGCCCACAACAAGTAGATCAATCGGGCCTGGATACTTATTCAAGAAGCCCATTGATTCTACATCTGAGGAAGTGTGATAAATCTCATCTATTTCCAGCATAGATCTCAATCTATTTTCAATAAAATAGGCCAGCAGTTCATCTTCTTCTTTCATGACAATCAGTGCGGTCCGGGGTTTGTATTGTGACATTTCAGTTCCTCCAAGACATAATATAGTTAAAGTAATAAATAAAAGTTATGGTTGATATATTTACTTTAATTAGAAATAATTACTAACCATAGTTTTTTAGTAAAATAATAATTAAAAAAATCAAGGCCTAGTCCACTTGATCTCATAATAAGTGATGTCTCCTTCATCATCAACGATACCAATCAACAGACGTTTCTTAGTGGAATGGGCCACCCGATTCTTAGCAGCGAATTCATACCAAGTCAAAGTCTCACCTTCATGGACTGGAAAGACAACCCATTTGGCATGATCTTCTCCTGGTTTGATGCCCCGATCATAGACCCGAAAATCAGCTCCGAATTTCAAGGCAGTCTTGATGATATAACCCCTGTTCCTGATATCTCTGAACACACAATATCTCACCCAGAAATTTGGCTCCACTTTTTTGGCTTTCTTCAGGAAAGCTTCAAAGTTCAAGGATTTACCGGAATCATTCTTGATATCCAACTTTTCTTTTTCAAATAGATATAACGCTTCTAACAAGGAAAGTTCTACTTTGTTGGATCCATTGATAATCCCAAATCGGGATTGATTGTAAAAATCTCTGGCTTCATCAGAAGATTCTGTAATCACCCTGGTTTCACTCAGCAAACCCTCTACAATCTTCTTTTTCTTGGTTTTTTTTTTCTTCTGACTTATCTTCAGAATCAGATTCTTCCAAAAACTGTTCTTGCTCTTCAACTGTTTTCTTTTTCTTAGGCATTTTATATCTTAAATTTATTCACTTTTTTTTATAAATCTATCTTTATTTTTTAACAAACAGTCCACACCAGCATTCACTCCTTCCTCGTATCTCTGACTTTAACCAGGCCTCATGAACCTTAAAATTGCAGGGGCAGAGAAGTTCCAGATCCCTTTCCCTGCTTCCATCCCTCAACCGGCAGGGACAAAGCTTTAATCCACACTCAATCTCATTTTTTAAACATCCTTCAGCGATTCTTTCTACATGATTACTATTAGGATTGAGCATGAAATCATTTTTCTCTGTAAAGCTCATCCAAAATCCAATAAGTTCTGCCTTGTTCATAAGCCCATCAAATTCTTAGCTTCTTCTTTTTCAATCTCCACATAGGCATTTTTAGCCTGGCAGGTAGGACAGATCTCCGGACCGGCATTGCCGAAGTGGATATCATTACAGACATTACATCTCCAAAATTTTTTCATTTTATCACCTAGCTGTTTAGTTAATATTCACTTTTAAATAAATTTCTCTCTAAAAAAGAAAAAAGATTATATATCAAGAACTATTACAACTAAAAAACAGAGAGGTGAGCTAGTTTAAGTTCTAAAAATGACCAGGCATTTTGTATTAGGTAACAATAGGATTCTAGTCTGTTTAGATAAAGACTGCCAGGTCAGAGATTTCTATTTTCCTTATGTGGGTCAGGAGAATCATGTCAATGATAAAAGACATAGGATTGGAATATGGACAGAAGGAAAATTCAGCTGGCTGGATACAGCTTCCTGGAAGAAAAATCTTAATTACAAAAAAGAGACTATGGTCACGGATATCCTGGCCGTCAACAAAGAATTGGAGATCGAATTAAGGATCAATGATGCAGTCTGCCATGATCGGGATATTTTCATCAGGAAATTCTCTGTTAAAAACAATGCGGCACGAAACAGGGAGATCCGCCTGTTTTTCCACCAAAAATTTGAAATCTCTGAAGCTAATATTGGAGATACAGTCCATTATGATCCCTTTCTTAACTCAGTGATCCATTACAAAGGGAAACGTTATTTCCTGATGAACGGCTTCACTGAAGGATCTAAGGAAGGAATCAACAGTTATGCTACTGGATTGACTGGGGAGTATGGTATGGTCAGCACTTATGTTGATGCAGAAGATGGTGTGTTGAGTAATAATCCAATTGAACATGGTTCAGTGGATTCAACCATCTCATTCAATTTCTCTGTTCCAGCAAAAAAAAGTCGAACTACTTATTATTGGGTCTGTGTAGGAAAAAAACATGGAGAAGTGCGCAGATTGAATGATCTGGTGTTGAAGAAAGGACCCCAGCAATTGATGGATATAACAGAGAAATATTGGTTTAAGTGGGTAAATAAGGCCAGGTTTAATTTTTTTGGCCTGGATGAAAAGATCATTGAACTGTTCAAAAGATCCCTGCTGGTGATCAATTCCCATATTGATAAAAATGGAGCGATCATCGCTTCCAGCGATTCCGCCATCCTGCAGTTGAGAAAAGATACCTATAATTATATGTGGCCAAGAGATGGAGCTCTGATTGCCCGTTCTTTGGATCGAGCGGGCTATATAGATCTGACCAAAAAATTCTTTGCCTTCTGCAGAAAAGTATTGACTAAAGATGGTTATCTGTTTCATAAATATCGTCCGGATGGTTCACTGGGAAGCAGCTGGCACCCTTGGGTGAATCATGGCCATGTCCAGTTGCCCATCCAGGAAGATCAGCTGGCTTTGGTATTAGATGCCTTGTGGAAGCATTATCTCCAGCATGGGGATAAAGAAGAGATAAAAGGGCTGCTGGATTCTTTTATCCGCAGGGCCACTGATTTCATGCTCAAGTTCATTGATGAGGAGACTGGCCTGCCCAAAGAGAGTTATGACCTCTGGGAAGAAAAACTAGGTGTCTTCACCTTCACTGCCGCTACAGTCTATGCTGGGTTGCAGGCAGCAGCCAACTTTGAAAAGGATTTTGGCAGCAAGATCAGAGAAAGAAAATGCCGGGAAGCGGCAGAGAAAATGAGAAAGAAGATCATTGAGAATTTTTATGATGATAAAACAAGCAGTTTCATTAAAGGGATCTATTTTAATGATAAGATTGAACGGGATGAAGTTGTTGATGCCAGCAGCAGCTACGGGATCTTTGAGTATGGTATCTTAGCTCCGGATGATGAAAAAGTAAGGAAAAGCATGGAACTGTTCCAGTCCAAACTACTATGTGACACCTCAGTGAGAGGCTATAATCGCTATGAGAATGACAATTACCGCAAGACTGGAAACAATGCCCCTAGCAATCCCTGGATCATCACCACTCTCTGGCTGGCTGAGTACCATATCAACCTGGCCAAGAAAAAAGAGGATCTGGAACCAGCGATCAGAATCTTTAATTGGGTAACAGAACATGCCTTAGAAACAGGACTGCTTCCTGAACAGATCAACCCCCATACCGGAAGCCCACTATCAGTGGCACCTTTAACTTGGAGCCATGCTGGTTTTGTGATTGCGGTCAACAAATATCTTCAAAAGCTGGATGAATTAGGAATCTGCAAAATGTATAACCCACCTAAGTTGGAAAAATGAGCAAAAGAATATTGATGTTTGGCTGGGAATTTCCGCCTAATAATCAAGGGGGCTTAGGCACAGCTTGTGAAGGTCTGGTGAAGGGTTTGACTGCCCAAGGAAAAGAAGTGATCTTGGTTCTGCCGGAGAAACAAGAGAGTAGCATTCCTGGCTTAAAAATTGTTTCACCCCACTTAAAAAGAATAAGTGTAAACTCATTGTTGCAGGCTTACCATACTGAAGAAAGTTATTCTTCTAGCTATAAACGAAATAAAGGCTCTTTATATGGAAACAATCTGTTCTCGGAAGTTGAACGCTATGCTCAAGCGATAGAAGAAGTAGTCAGAGAGGAAGAGTTTGACTTGATCCATGCCCATGATTGGCTTACCTATAAAGCCGGCCTGAAGGCTAAGCAGCTCAGCGGCAAGCCCCTGATTGTTCATGTCCATGCCACAGAATTTGATCGTACTGGCGGGAACGGCATCAATCAGTTTGTCTATATTATTGAAAAAGAAGGTATGGAAAAAGCAGATTTGGTGATTACGGTAAGCAATTTCACCAAGAATAAGGTAATTGAGCATTATGGAATCCCAGCAGAAAAGATCAGAGTAGTCCATAATGCTGTAGCTTTCAATGATAACCAATTTCGGGGAGAGTTCAACACATTCAAAAGAGAGCCATTAGTCTTGTTCTTAGGAAGGATCACCTTACAAAAGGGTCCCGATTACTTTCTGGATACAGCCAAGAGAATCCTTGAGCTGAGAAAAAACATCAATTTTGTGATGGCTGGCAGAGGAGATATGGAAGAACAGATGATTGAACAAGCTGCAGCTTTGGGATTGAGTGATAAATTCCTTTTTGCTGGTTTTTTGAGGGGGGCAGAGATAGATAGGATGTATCAGATGGCGGATGTCTATGTGATGCCTTCCGTCTCTGAACCGTTTGGTATCACGCCATTGGAAGCGATGAGGAATGATGTACCGGTGATCATCTCCAAGCAATCTGGAGTGTCTGAGGTTATCACCCACTGCCTCAAAGTTGATTTTTGGGATGTGGATGAGA
>JBDREV010000093.1:0-3738 GCA_043819375.1 Candidatus Woesearchaeota archaeon | reverse complement strand
CTTTCGATCATATGTTTTAGATAATACTCTCATGCCCTGGTAGTGTAGCTCGGCCTAGCATGAAGCCCTGTCGGGTTTTCGCAGAAAGGCTTCGACTCGGGTTCAAACAAATCTTTCGCCATAAGGTAAACGCAGTTTATCTATGCAGGTGAATTTCATTCACCTTGCATTTGTAAGCGAAGTGCGGTGTTCGTCACAATGCTCGATGAATTTAATTCATCGGCACAAGGTGATTTCATCACCTCTGAAAGTGGCTCAGCCCCACGCAAGATACTGGTGAAGGGCGTTGAAAGTCCCGGCCAGGGCGTTTAATATCACGCCAATGTGCCGGTAGTTCAAAAATTGAGTTAAACGAAATTTGGGAACTACGGACCATTTGCGGAGCAAATGGGCCGGTAGCTCAGCTTGGTAGAGCGCTTGACTTTTAAACAGCCAAGGAGACATCAAGCGGTCGAGGGTTCAAATCCCTTCCGGCCCGTTTCAATCAAACACGAAAAAATCGAAGATTTTTAGTGTCCCAAAAACCAAGAAGAGCAAGGCTCTTCCGGAGAATTTTTTAGGATGGCCACAAAACCAAAAATCAAATTCCATGTATTGGTACCAAAGCACACCAAACTAAGTGATGCTGAAGCAAAGAAAGTTTTAGAGACATATAATATATCTGTCAAAGATCTTCCTAAAATCGTTTTGGAAGATTCTGCTATTGCTGCTTTAAATGTTAAAGTAGGAGATGTGATCAAGATCAGCCGAAAGAGCAAGACCGCAGGAGAATCAGTCTATTATAGAGGGGTTATCAATGGATAAGACTATTCTGGTAAGAAGATATTTTGAGGAGCAGAAATTTGTAGAGAGCAATATCCAGTCTTTCAATTCTTTCATCGAGAAGGGGATGCAGGAAGTTATCGACGAAAACAAAGAAGTAGAACCAGCCATCATCCCCCATAATATTGAGAAGTTCAAGATTCGCTTCGGAAAGATCAAGATTGGTTTTCCGGAGATAACTGAAGCAGATGGAAGCAAGAGAAAAATTTTCCCAATAGAATCAAGGCTTAGGAAGATCTCTTATTCTGCACCGATCTATCTGGAAGTAAGCACTTATATCAATGATGTCCAAAGAGAATCCTTCACCGCAGAGGTAGGAAGGATCCCGATCATGTTGAGGAGCAAATACTGCAACCTCAGCG
Source organism: Candidatus Woesearchaeota archaeon (assembly GCA_043819375.1). GTDB lineage: Archaea > Nanobdellota > Nanobdellia > Woesearchaeales > GW2011-AR9 > JBDREV01. Next base: position 2,554 of record JBDREV010000093.1, on the reverse strand, counting down.
GGTTAAGCAAGGAAGATATGACTAAACAAGGTGAAGATCCTAATGATCCCGGCGGTTATTTTATCATCAACGGCACAGAGAAGGTTATTGTCACTGTTGAAGATCTGGCCTCAAATGTTTTTGTAGTCGAAGAATATACTAAAGGTTATCGAGGAAGGATTTTCTCTTCTAAAGGATCTTACAAGATTCCCCACAATCTGGAAAAGAGAAAAGATGGCATGTATGCTCTTTCATTCACTCGAGTCAAAGAGATGCCTATAATTGTTGTGATCAAGGCGTTGGGATTGACTAAGGATGAGGACATCATGAGATATGTCAGCGGAGAAAAAATTCATGATGAGCTCCTTCTTAATCTTTACGAGTTTGCTGATCTGAAGACTAAAGATGATGCTATCGATTATATTGCCAAACGGAGTGGAATGGTCCAGCCTAGAGAGATCAGGTTAGAGCGGATGCAGGAAACTATTGACAAGTACTTGCTTCCACATATCGGCAGCGAGCAGAAAGACCGCGTGAGCAAAGCCAAGAATCTTTGTAAGATGTTAAAGAAATATCTTGAAACAGAGAAAGGTATGCGCCAGTCTGATGATAAGGATCATTATTCTAACAAGAGGCTGAGGATGAGCGGTGATCTGTTAAGTGATCTGTTCAGAGTCAACTTTAAGGTTTTAGTAGGAGATATACTCTACAATTTCCAAAGAATTATCAAAAGGGGAAAATTACCTTCGATCAGGGTGATCATCAGGGAAAAACTGCTTACCCAAAGGATCTATTCTTCCATGGCCACCGGGCAATGGGTGGGTGAGAGACAGGGTATTTCCCAGAGGATGGACAGGACCAATTTTCTAGCCATGCTTTCTCATCTACAGAGGGTAGTCAGCCCCCTGACCAGTACACAAGAGAATTTTGAGGCTAGAGCACTACACTGTACCCATATCGGAAGGCTTTGCCCTATCGAGACTCCTGAAGGTACAAATATTGGCCTAAGGAAGAATCTGGCTCTGCTCTGCAGCGTATCCAGAGAAGCTAATGAAGAAGAAATCATTGAAAAAATAAAAGATCTTGGTTTAAAAGAACAATGAAAGCTGAAGTTTATATAAATAATAAATTTATTGGGATTGTTGATGAAGGCAAGGCCTTTATGGATGAGTTCAAGGATAGAAGAAGGAAAGGAGTGATTCCTGCCAGCGTAAGTATCAGTTATGATGAACATACTAATGAAATAACTATCAATAGTCTGGAGGGAAGAGCTCAGCGTCCATTGATTGTGATCAAAGAAGGAAAACCTCTGCTGACTGAACGGCATCTAGAACAGCTGCAGTCAGGAGAGTTGTCCTGGTCAGATTTAGTGAGGCAGGGAGTGATTGAGTATCTTGATGCTGCTGAAGAAGAGGGCGCATTAGTTGCTTACGATGAAACTGGACTGACTGATAAACACACCCATCTGGAGATCTCTCCGATGGTCATCTGCGGACTGGCCACTTCGTTAGTGCCTTTCGGCAATTATAATCAATCTTCCAGACTGATCATTGGAAGCAAGAACCAAAAACAAGCCATCGGGTTCTATGCTGCAAATTATTTAGTCAGGCTGGATATGGATATCAGCCTGCTTCATTATCCTCAATTCCCAATTGTTAAAGCTAAAACCCACGATATCTTTGATTATGGGAGCAATCCTGCCGGCCAGAATATGGTTGTAGCGATCATGTGTTATGATGGGTATAATATGGAAGACGCAGTGATCATCAACCGGGCTTCCGTAGAAAGAGGGATGGGCAGAAGCACTTATTACCGTCCAACTGGTACGATTGAATTACGCTATGCTGGTGGTTTGACCGACGAAATCTGCATCCCTGATAAAGATATCAAAGGATATCGCAGTGAGACAGATTATAAATTTTTAGAAGAAGACGGGATAGTCTATCCTGAAGCAAAGTTGAAAGAAGGAACTGTGATCATCGGTAAGACTAGTCCTCCTAGATTCCTAAGCAGTCTTGATGAGTACAATCTTGCTGCTGCTTCCAGACGGGAAAGTTCGGTCTCTTTGAGGCACGGAGAAGAAGGTATTGCTGACCTTGTTTTGCTGACTGAAGGAGAAGACGGCAGTAAGCTGGTCCAGGTACGGTTGAGGGAAGAGAGAATCCCCGAGATTGGGGATAAGTTTACTTCACGTCACGGACAAAAAGGTGTGGTGGGAATCCTTGCTTCCCCTGGAGATCTGCCTTTTTCTGCTTCCGGAATCATTCCCGACCTTATTTTCAGTCCCCACGGTATCCCATCTAGGATGAGCGTTTCACATCTGATCGAGATTGTGGCCGGTAAGGCAGGAGCTTTAGGTGGCAGATTTGTTGATGGAACCTTGTTTGAGGGAGAAAAAGAAGAAGATCTTAGGAAACAGCTGTTCGAGCTTGGTTTCAGAGAAGATGGAACTGAGGTATTTTATAACGGTAAGACCGGTCAGAGGATGAAAGCCAGAATTTACGTGGGCAGTATGTATTATCTTCGGTTGAGGCATATGGTGGCTAATAAGATCCATTCCAGAGCCAGAGGACCA
>JBDREV010000092.1:0-15291 GCA_043819375.1 Candidatus Woesearchaeota archaeon | reverse complement strand
AGTACACTCTCCGCAAAATTTCTGGAATACCCTTCTTGTTTAGCCAAGCCCAGTTTCTTCCTGAGTACCACTTCATGATCTGGGATGACCTGTTTAGGTGTTCCAGTTTTCTGTTCAACTTTCTGTTCTAATCCGCAGGCAGCTTTAACAGTCTGCAGTTCTTTGTTCAGCTGTTCTGTAAGATACTGTCCTACCTTGTCAATATTTCTGGTATAAATCTCAGCTGCGGTGGGATACATCACTTGGACCCAGTCATTCTTAGAGACAAGTTTCAATCCTTGGAAAACTTCCACATCAACAGAATCATTCTTCTTCAAACCATCAGCATTATAATCAATGATGCCAATACTGGTCCATCTTGTTTTTTTGTTATCCATATCTTTGACAATATCTTTTATCTGGAATTCTAATCTGTTCTTTTTTGGAAAGGCAGAAAGCTGATAATTTTTTCCTTTACTGGTGAATTCCAAAGAGCATTCTCTGGTTTTTTTATCTTCCATAACTCCTTCTTTTTCATCACAGCTTCCTTTAGTTATAACATACTGAAAGATTTTCTTCTCTTTAGGAATCCTACTCTGAAAAACCTGGTAGAGGCTTTTAGGCTGGGCTTTCGCTTCACTTTCTTGACTTGAAGAAAACAATCCCAAACCTATTAAGATAGAAGCTAAAGTTTTGTTAAATCTCATTGTATTCTTTTTGGAAGCATTCTTCTATTTAAAGTTTTCTATTAAGAAGTAGTAACTAATTATTCCCCTTTTAGTAATCCTGAAGTATCTCGATTTTTTTTTGGTAAAGCTGTTTTCACTTTTCGTTTTGGTTCTTCTACTGGTTTTAAGTAAGTGGTGGTTACTTCTTCAGTATTTTCCTGCAGCTTTTTGACCTGTTTATCCACTTCTTCCTTGAGCATGCTCTCAATAATCTTCACTTTAATCTTATATCTGTTCTCTATCTCTGAGACTAAATCCTTATCTCTCTGTCCAATCCTTTGTTCTAAGCTAGAGATATGCTGGTCCAGTCCGCTTCTTGTTTCTGATAGTCTGTAACCTAAATATCCCCCCAAGGAAAAAGTCGCTGCAAACCCTAAGGCTAACCAGGAAAAAACTTTTTTACTCATAGATTTAGATCTTTCTTCTAATTTTTTCTTAATCTCTTGGGTGTTGGCAGTGATTATGGAGTTGGATTGGTTTTCTAGATATGATCTATCCTCAGCACTCAGACTGATAGGTAATTCTTCCAGTTGAGATAATTTCTGGACAATCTCCTCCATCTTCTGGACTTGTTCAATAACTACTTCGTTATTTATCTGGGTGATATGGGTCTCTTGGTAAGGTACTTGTTGTTCAACCTTTTCTGAGAGAGTATCTAAATGAACTTTGATTTGCTCAAGCTGATTTTTCAAGTAATCCTTGAAATTCTCTGCCTGCGGCTGCTCTTCTGCGAGGGATGGAGCATCAAGATAAGGTGTTACTTGTTCTGTTATCCTCCTCCTCCTCTGAGCTACTTTGTAAGATGTTTTATGTAATGTATCTAATTTTGTCTGTCCTTTTTCAACATATGCTTCTTGCATTAAAGAGAGTTGAGAATTGGGATCATCCATCAGAATCTTACCTAAAGAAAGATGATCAATGTTTTCCAGATCCAAATGGTATTTTCCTTCAAGGATATGGGCATAGATCTCTAAGGCATGTTCTTTAGCTATATCAATCCTGTCTTCACCGAAGACCTTGAGATAGATGATTGTCAAAGCATCAGCGATATTGTCTATCACCCTTTCCTGTTCATCCGGGAATGCTTTGTCCATTTTTTAGATTAAACTTATCCCTTTTATTTAAACTTTTCTTCTTTTACTACTAGATAATAGTTTTCAAATAGGAAAAGCGAAACATTTAAATAAGATTTGTTACTCAAGAGTAGAAATTATCTAAGATGAGGTCAATTTACTATGGTTACTAAAAAAATTATTGCTGGTTCCGTTTTACTAGGAGCACTTTTATCTTATAATTCTGCCGACGCTAAAACTTGCGTCCCTGATGGAAAACACACTGTTAAAGTTGAAGCGGTTGAGGCGAGAGAACAAAAAAAATCCACCTACAAACGCGGCGGTCCGATGGCTACTGCCTTGAAAAGAATGGCCGAAGAGCAGGGTTGTGCTGGAAAGGATTTAATTCAATTCTTGCTGCGAGGAAATTCCCGCGCTTTGGGAAAATGGCAGCAGGAGAACAAGCTCACTGCTGAACATACTATCGGTGAAGATTATACTGTTAATGTTGTCAACGGAAAAGTTGAAGGTGTAGAGAAAGCCAACCATCCACCTTTCTTTCCTGGAAAACCAGTACAGAAGCTTTCTCCACTTGGAGATCTGGAAGCAGTAGTTGTAGTGGAAGATAAAGATAAAAATGAGCTTTATCTTAAAGCTGGCTCATCCGGTCCAGGAGGACAACCGTTAGATTTAAAATATCATGTTTTGGAAAGCAAGCCAGGTTATCTGAAAGCAAGATTTTCTGCAGCTAGCTTATTGCCTGGAAATTACAATATTGAAGTTGAAGCTCATGACGGCAAAGGTGGAAAAGACAAGCAGACTATTTTGGTGAGAGTTGAAGCACCTAAGATGCCAGCACAGACACAAACATCTCTTCCCCAAGCTGCAGCAAAACTAGAAGAGAAAGTAGAAAAAGCAACAATTGATCTGGATATAAACAAGTCCGCTAGTGCTTATGTTGCCAACAAAGTCTTGACTGACTTTGACGGAGAAGTTTTAGTTTATGTCTTAACTGGATTTCAGAAAGATCTACCAAAAGGATTTTCTCTGGCTGCAAATCTTGGTTACAGGTATGACAGCAAGAATGCTTCTAGCAGCTCTCTCTTTGCTCCAACTATCACCAGAGAAGCCTTGCCGGAAACTCAAGATATGTACAAGGTTACAGAAGAAAGATCTACTTCAAATACTATTGATCAGCATCATGACTTTGTCTTCAATCTGGAAGCTGCCAAACAGATCATCGGCAGATACTTACAAGCAGGTGTGGGAGTGGAAGGGATCGTCAACGACAAAAAGACAATTGTTTCCGCAATAAAAAGAACTAGTCTGCAAAATGCACAAGGTCAGACTATCGGAGAACCAAAAGTCTTTGAAAATTATGAGACGGATCATCAAGGAAAAGCAATCCGAACTTACTTCATTATCAAATCCTGTTTCGACTGGAAAACTCGCGGAGTGCAGATGGGTGTCTGCGCTGGAGGAGAAGGCGGTGCTGAGTTTGATGGTGAGGGAGTTAGGCCTACACTGGGAGTAAGATCAGCGTATCGGATTAACTTTTAATCTGGTTAAGCAATCTTTTCACTACTCTAATGTTAACAAAAATACCAAAACATTTATATATGAGATGCTACTTTGGAGTAGTATCCGGGGTGGAGCATGTCTGAAGAAGATAAAAAAGGATCAAAAGTACGGACAGCAACATCTAGAGAGGTAAAAGATAGTGGGGCTAATCAACCAGTGATCTTGTCAGGGACAATGATCACGGATATCAAGGAATACGAAAGAAAAGCCGCCACATCTGACGATGACATGATTCCTGTCTCTGAGGAGTTATCTTCGGTGATGGATGATGAAAATGATAATCAAACCGATATTAAAAAAAGTCGGGGGGAAACAAAAATGCCAGAACAAAACAAACCTAATAAATTAGTTTATTTAGTCGGAGGTATTGCTTTAGCTGCTAGTGCAATCGGCAATTACTCTCTTTACAAAAAAACTTCTACCTTAGAAGCAGAACTGCAGAGTAAACCTGCAGTAGAACAGGTTACTTCTCTACAGAAAGATAATGCTTCATTACAAAGTAAATTTTCTGTCTGTGAAGCTACTAGGGATAAAGCAGAAAGTAATTATGCTGGATGTCAAAAGATCAACGATGTCCTGCAAGCCAATCCCTTACCTTTCAAAGATAGCTGGTATGATCGGATCCGTAAAAACATCCGTAACGAAGCAGAGATTGAAGTGATTGTTAATGAATTCTTGAAGATGACCAGAGAAAAACATCTGCTCTTACAGAATCCTTCCAACTTGTTCCATGTTATGTGTAGCGAATACAGGAGTCAGAAGGAATATAAGCAGTTACATGAAGAATTTGATTACAGTCTCAAGAAGATCTTTGATGTTCCCGATACAGTGCCAAGAGGAAAGCACATCGTCTTTTCCTACTGAAAAAACCAACGAGGTAAACCAAAATGAATCTAAACAAAATTTTAACCGCTGCCGCTGTGGCTGCAGGTGTGAGTCTAATCACCGATAATGCTGAAGCTGAGAAGAAAGTGCAGACTGCTACTGTCACTATCGACCGGAATGCAGTAAAAGTTTCTAAAAGCAACAAAGGTAAAAAAAGGAGAGCTCGTGCCAGATTCGGCCTGACTTCTATCTGTGGACTGGATCGGACTGTCAATGTTCCCCAGAACAAATGTGTAAACATTGGTGGTCAGACCTATGGCTGCAAAGAAGTCAACTTGGCAGATTATCAATGCTTGACCAAGAATGAAGCCAGATTAACTGGTTTGGACCCTTCCGCTGGATTGAAAGGAAGAGATTATACTAGAAACTCTGCTGAGATGTGTCCGGGTGTCAAGAGATGTTATGATATTTCTTCATTACACCCTCAGTGCAACTCAAGGAACTTAAGCGCTTGCGATAAAGAAGGAGATTGTAAGAAAGCGGGTGGAGATTATGTTAATGGTACTTGCCAAGGAAAGACGAAGGATGTTCTTGGTCCAGAAAGAGTAGTGGAAAGAACAAAAGTAGTCCCAGGTCCGGAAAGAATAATTGAAAGAACAAAAGTTGTCTCCACACCAACCTGCAACAGAGCTGCACCAAGTGCTTGCCAAGATGAGAAATCATGTTTGACTGCTAAATGCAACTGGTATGACAATGCTTGTCACACTGAAGCTAAGCCTGAAGAGAAAGGCCCGCAATACAACTGGAATGCCGGTGTCTTCACCCAAGTCTATGGCGGTGACGGATTACAAGTAGCTACTGGCGCACAAGCAGGCCGAAGGATTGTCAAGGGATTGGAAGCTTTCGTCAGAGCTGGACATCTTTGGGGAAGTGACAACCATGCTACTAATAATACTGAAGTTTCTTCCGAAACCGAACTATTGCCAGACAACACCACCTACAAGAAGACTGAAGAGCGTGTCAACACTGCTCAGGCCGATGCCCGTAACAGAGGTTTTGTCGGTGCTGGATTGAAATATGTCTTTGGCCCAGGAAAGAAAGTTTCAGCCGCTGTGTTCGGCGGAGCTGATGTAAGATTAGGAGAAGAGCATACTGCCAAAGCTTATAGCGAAACCAATTCCCTGATCAGAAATGATCAGAATTTGAGAGACCCTAAGACTATCACCAACCAAGAACAATCTTCAGAAACAGCTGCAGAAGTCTTTGGCTATGGTGGATTAGGCGTTGATCTTAACTTAGGAAAAGGCTTTACTGTTGGCTTGGAAGGAGTTGTCGGTGGAACCAGCAAAGGTAAACTCAACGCTGGCGGCGGTCCAGTGCTTAGATACAACTGGTAAGCCCAGAGGTAATCCAAAAATGAAAAAACAAATCTTGTCTTTATTTTTATCTTTAGTACTTTTAGTCTCTGTGTTTCCTTTAGCTAGCGCAGCCAATGTTTCTGTTTTTTCTTATTGGATTGACACTCAAAATACAGATTTGACTGCAATGCAGGGAGACTTACCACAATTTGCGGTGGTAGCAGACAGTTATGCCAGTTCAATCGATGTCAAGGTTGATCTAGTGCAGAATGGCAAAGTGCTCAAGAATATCCTTACTGTAATCAATTACAAAGGAACTGATTATTATAAATTACTAACTTTGAACACTGCTGGATTGAATGGGGATTATCAATTGATCACCTCTGTCTCTAGTTCAGCTGATGTGGATTATGCTGTGCTGAAGCTGCATGTAAATGCGCCTACACCTAATAATAATAAACCAACAATTACCAGCACACCTGTGTTGCAGGTTCAAGAAGGAAGTACATACCAGTATACCTTAGTTGCTTTTGATCAGGATATTACTGATAAACTGGTATATTCTTTGACCCAGAATCCAACCTGGATCAGTGCTAAGCAGCTTAATAACAACCAGTACCTAATTTCTGGAACTGCTCCTCAAGTGACACAAGATAAGAATTACGTAGTCACTGCCAAGGTATCTGATGGCAAAGATTTTGCTGTACAGACATTTACCATTACTGTCAAAGATAAGCAGACCCCACCTACACCTGTTGAAAGTGTTTCTGTACTTATGGCTTGGTCTAAAGTGACTGGACAGACTTACAACATTCCTTTAGGAGGAACTGCCCAGTTTGTCTATACTGCTGATGCTTTGAATGAAAAGACATTGAGCCTAAAGATTGATCTGTTAAAGAATGGTATCTTATCCAAGACTTTGGTTAACGATGTCACTTCTCAAGATTCAATTGTGGGAACTCAGACCTTAAGCAATCTGCCTTCAGGAGCTTATGTGCTTAAAGCAGTAGCCACTGGCGCTTCTGGAGCTCAAAATACTGATTATCTATACTTAAATGTCCAGGATAAAGATTCAGACAAGGATGGTATTCCTGATGATCAGGATAACTGTCCATTCGTCTTCAATCCTAATCAGAAAGATTCTGACAAAGATGGTATCGGTGATGTCTGTGAGTATGCTCCTGTGATCAAAGGAGTTTCTGGTAGCACTACTGTCAAAGAAGCAGAAGAGCTGAAATTAACCGTAAGCGCAGATGATCAGAACAAAGACGTACTCAGCTTAACCATAGAAGTAGACGCTCATGCTCTGCAGAATGCTCAGAGTATGGATACTATCAATAATAATGATGGGACTTGGACATTTTCCTACATTCCAGATTATACTTTTGTACAGCATCCTAGGTTAGATGGTGATTTCCAAGTCAAAGTTACTGTTTCCGATGGAGACAGCCTGACTGCTGATGCGGTGACCTTCTTTAAGGTTCAAGTACTTGATCAAAATCTGGAGCCGGAAATCACATCCACTCCTGTTACTGTGGCTAAAGAAAATCAGCTTTATCAATATCAAGTAACAGCACAAGATGATGATGGCGATGTCTTAAGCTTCCACCTTGCTGACAATCCTGCTGGAATGGTTATCAATGCTCAAACTGGATTAATCCAGTGGACACCAGGTTACCAGTCTCAGGGACAACATGCCGTAGAGATCCATGTAGAGGATAATTATGGCGGTTCAGATGCACAATGGTTCATCTTGAATATTGGAGATGACAACAGGCCTCCCGTCTTAGCTCCGATTGGTGCCAAGACCGGCAAGGAGAGCGAAGAATTGAAATTTCCTCTCTCTGCTACCGATCCTGACAACAACAACTTAGCTTTTACTGCTAAGGGTATGCCTGTTGGAGCAGTATTAAATGATAATGGTGACGGCACTGCTGCTTTCAGCTGGACTCCATCTGCCAGTCAGTCCGGAATCTATGAAGTGATCTTTACTGTTACTGATGATGGTTCTCCTAATCTAAGCGATTCAGAGACTGTCAGGATAACTATTGGTGACAAGAACCATCCTCCAGTATTAGCTCCTATCGGCAGCAAACAGGTTGATGAGAACAAGCTCTTGACTTTCCAAGTATCTGCTACTGATCTGGATAACGATCCTCTTGCGTTCAGCGTAGAAGGATTGCCTCAAGGAGCAGCTTTTACTGACAACAAAGACGGAACTGGTTACTTTGTCTGGATCCCTACTGCTCAGCAGACCGGGATTTACTCTGTAACTTTCAAAGTCACTGATGGAAAAGATTATGATTCAGAGGCTGTCCAGATTGTTGTTGGTGATGGTGTTGGCGGACCGAAGATTATCTCTTCACCACCTTTGACTGGAGTCAGAGGGCAGGAGTATGAGTATGATGTTAAGGTCAGCAACCCTAGAGGAAACCCACTACAATATGAAGTAAAGCAGGGACCTAACGGCATGAAGTTCAATAAGAACCTCTTGTTGTGGACTCCTGATAACGCAGGGAAGTATTGTGTAATAATCAAAGTGACTGACACAGTAACTGGACTTTTCGACAGGCAGAGTTTCTGCATCACTGTCAGAGATGCTGAACTAGGTTTGAAGTTCAATAATGTCAACCTGGTTTCAGAATATGTGCCTGTAGGAGATTACTTGAATGTTTACATCGACTTAGTCAATGAAGGAGATGACTTGGAAGACGTCAAGCTCTCTGTAGTGATCTATGAGTTGGGATTGAAGACTACCGTCGGAAAATTCGATCTTGACGACGGAGAAGATCTCCACACACAACTGCACTTAGAGATACCTATCGACACAGAAGCTGGCGAGTATGATATCAGAGTAGTAGCCAGCAACGATGACATTTACCACGTGGCCCATCGAATCATTGAGGTCTATTGATTACACCATTTAAAAATAACAACCATTTGTAGTTACTGGTGAATGCTAAAAAAGCGAAACCTTTATATATCACCGGTCGTTACAACCAATTAAAAATAACAATCCAATAAAATTTGGAGGGAAGATAAAAAATGAAAAAAATTGTGACTTTAATGGCGTTATTCGTCATTAGTTTGCTGACCCTTTCTATGGTTGGCGCAGTAGGGCTATTGCCCGTAGAAGTACAGGAACTGAGAATCGACGGCAAATCTGTCGGCGCTAATGAGAACCTGTATGTTGAAGAAGGAGATGCCTTAAGCATCGAAGTGAAATTGAAGAACACTGGCACCACCACACTTGAAGACCTTGAAGTTGAAGCAGCTATCAAAGGTTACGAGTATTCTGATTATGAATCCGTATCTGACTCAACTCACGTTTTCGACCTTGATGCAGGAGATACCATGTGGGTAGACCTGGATGTGAACATGCCTGTAAAGCTGGACAAAGACCTTTACTTGTTGAGGGTTACCATCACAGATAAGAACAGCGATGCTGTGATCAAGACCTACAACTTGAAAGTGAACCCAACTAGACACGGCTTGGATATCAAGGACGTTGTCTTTTCCCCAGGAACCACTGTCACCGCTGGACACAGCCTTTTGACTACTGTCCTGATTGACAACTTCGGCGGAAAAGATGAAGATGACGTGAAAGTCACTTTGGAAATCTCTGAGCTGGGCTTGACCGCTTCCGATTATATCACTAATCTGGGCAGCGATGACAAGAAGACCAGTGAAGAATTATTCCTGAAGCTACCAGTTACCGCAGCAGCTGGAGAATACACTGCTAAAGTGAGTTTGACTTATGATGAAGGTTACGAAACTGTAACTAAGAATTATAAGTTGACTGTCCTAGCTAATGAGAAAGCTGGAACTGGAGAAAAATTAGTCTTAACTGTTGGTCCTGAAGCACAGAATGTTGTTGCTGGACAGCAGGCTACTTTCCCTGTGGCCTTGACCAATGCTGGAACCGTTTCCAAGTCTTACTTATTGGAACTGGCTGCTGGCGACTGGGCTACATCTCAGATGTCTGAGAACTTAGTTGTCTTAGAACCTGGGAAGACCAAAGTTGTCTACGCTTACTTGACTCCTGTCGCTAAGGCTGGAACTGGAGAGCATACCGCAACTTTGACTGTGAAAGCTGCAGAAGACAACAGTGTCTTGAAGACTGTCTCTTTGAAAGCCAATGTCGTTGAAGGAGGCTGCAACTTAAGCCTCAGAAACGGACTGGAAATTGCCTTGATTGTCTTAGTTGCTCTCTTGGTGATCGTCGGTTTGATCCTTGGCTTCAGCAGATTGAGGAAGGACAAAGAAGACGAAGAAACTCTCGGAGACGAGGGTGAAGATAAGACTTATTACTAAGTCTTTTCTTTATCTTCCCTCTAAATTTTTTTCTTTTTATAAAATTTTTAAATAATTTCTTTTACTTATTTTAAGATGAGAATCGCAGTAATTGGTGCAGGACCTGTAGGTTGTTATGCTGCTGCACTTCTAACTAAGAAAGGTTTTGAAGTGGACTTGTTTGACCAGAAAGACGATTCTGAGATTGGTTGTCCGATACAATGCACTGGATTATTGACTTCTGAAATTGCTAAATATATTAAGATAAAACCAGATTTCTTGGTAAACACCTTTGAAAAGATTGAAGTGATTGCTCCCAATCAGAAGAGATTAGTGGTTAATAAGAAAGAGTTCTTGGTTGATCGCACTAAATTTGACCAATACTTGTTGGATTTAGCTATTAAATTTGGAGCAAAATTCTATGCTGGCCATAAACTGATAAAAGTGACTAAAAACAAGAAAAATAAGCATAATCTTATCTTCAGATATGACAACAAATTGAAGATAATCTCTCCTGATCTGATCCTCGGTGCAGATGGACCTCAATCTTCACTTTATAATTATCTCAATCCAAGCAGGAGAAGAGTTTATTATTATGGTATTCAAGCCTTGGTAAAAGGAAAATTCAATCCAACTGCTTACCAGACTTTTTTTGGCAGCAAAGTCTGTCCAGGTCTGTTTGCCTGGGTGGTTCCGGAATCTAAAGATAGAGCGAGGATCGGCTTGGCGACAACCAAAAAACCAGCAGCTTATTTTATCCAGTTATTGAAACAATTGAAGATTAAACAATCCCAAATCTTAGAGAAGCAAGGTGGGATAATTCCTCTATTTGATCCGCAAGCCAGAACACACCATCAAAATATCTTCTTGTTGGGTGATGCAGCTGGTCAGGTTAAAGCTACAACGCTGGGCGGAATCATCCCTGGGTTTCAGGAAGCCAGAAATTTAGTTAATTCTTTGGTCAAAAAAGAGAGATATAAACCCAGATTAAAATCTCTTAAGCTTCACCTTTCATTGAGAAAGATGCTGAACCGATTTTCTGATCCAGACTACAACAGATTGATCAAGATATTGTCCACAAAAAAAAGTCAGCAGATCATCCAACAGCATTCAAGAGAGAATCCTAAGGCAATGCTTGCCAACTTATTATTCAATGAACCTAAATTATTGATGTTTTCAAAACATTTTTTTAATAAGAAGAATTAAAAAGAACACCTGATTTAAATATAAAAATGTCCTCAGTAAGAAAACAAGGAAGTTGAGTTTGTTCGTTCTATTACTTTTAGTTATTATTACATCAAAAAATATTCAGGGGGAATCATTATGAAATTTGAAGATAAATTAGATCCGGTGCATCACCATACTTATGCACCAAAACAATGTCAGGATCTGGCAGGACATCCCAGCATTGAGGGTTATGATTTTGAGAAAGGCTTAAATTTTTCAGGCTTTCTTGAGTCATTAAAAAGCACTGGGTTTCAGGCTACACACCTGGCCCAAGGGATGGAGATAGTCAAAGCTATGCGCAGAGAGAAAGCTGTAATCTTCTTAGGCTTCACTTCCAACATGGCCAGCTGCGGGGTGAGGGAGCAGATCAAGTATCTGGTCAAAAACAAAAAGGTTGATGTGCTGGTAACATCCGCAGGTGGAATTGAGGAAGATATCATCAAGACTCTGAAGCCTTTCGTAGTGGGGCAGTTTGAGGCCCATCCGCAGTTACTTTTTGAGAACGGCATCAACCGTACAGGGAACATTTTCATCCCCAATGACCGCTATACTTACTTTGACAAATTCATGCAGGGATTTCTGTTGAAGATCTACGAGCAGCAGAAGGAGACTGGTAAAGTCTTCTGTCCTAAAGACTTAATCAGGGAATTAGGTCTGGCTATTGATGACGACAGCTCTTTTTTATATTGGGCAGCCAAGAATGATATTCCTGTCTTTTGTCCAGGATTGGTAGATGGTGCTATTGGAGATCTAATCGTCTTTTTCAAGCGTTCCCATCCTGATTTTCTGTTGGATGTGAGCAAAGAAGTCTATGATATCACTAGGATTACATTGAATGCTGAGAAAACCGGAGCCATCTTGTTGGGTGGAGGGATCAGCAAGCATTTTGTACTCAATGCTAATATCTTCAGGGAAGGGGTTGATTACGCAGTCTATATTAATACTGCCCAGGAATATGATGGTTCTGACTCCGGAGCCAGAGTAGAAGAAGCCATCACTTGGGGCAAGGTGAAAGTGAATGCTCCCCATGTCAAGATCCATTGTGATGCTTCCATTGCCTTTCCTTTGCTGGTGGCGGGGAGTTTTGCTCAAGAAGATTTAAATAACAATTAAGTGGAGGAATAGATCATGCCAACATTAATTGCACTTTTATCTGCCGGAAAGGGCACCTGGACAGAAGTCAGCAGGCTGATCAGTCAGCAGAACTGGGACAAAGTCTTCTTGATCACCAACAAGTTTGGTGAAGAGAATTTTAATAAAAAGGAGAACACAGAATTAGTCTTGGTTGATGCTTTCAAAGAGACTTCTGAACTGGCTGAGCAAATCAAGAAACAACTGAAAGACAAGATCAAAGATTTCGATGTGGCTCTCAATCTAGCTTCCGGTTCCGGCAAGGAGCATATGGCATTGCTGAAAGCAGTGATGGAACTGGGTCTGAATTTTAGATTAATCACCATCAAAGAAAATAAGCTGGAGATGCTTTGATTCCATGTTGATCAGAACGGCAACTCTGGGTGATGCAGAGCAGATAAGAAAGTTGATTTTAGAGAATGTAGTTGCCAGAGATTCTAACTCTCCGGGTTTGGTTGAATATGAAACATTCACTATACCTGAAATTGAAAGATTGATCGATGATAATCCTTTCTTTTACGTTGTTGTAGAAAATCAGCAGGTTATTGCCTTTCTTTCCAATTATACCAATGAACGAATCAGGCAATTGCCAAAAGATCCAATGATCAATCATCTGCTTAGTTTAGATTCTAAATTTATCTATTCTGAACTAGCAGTCTCAAGGGAGGGATATCGCAGACAGGGATTTGTCAAGCAGCTGTTTCACAAGCTTTTTCAAGATGCACATAGTAATAACTTTACAGAGATTTACAGTTGTGTTTCTCACCATCCTCTGAGACACCAACCTTCTATCAATCTACTGACAAAACTAGGCTTTCAATTCTTAGAAGAATTTGACATGAAATCAGGATTGGTCTTTGGAAAATATAAAAAAGAAATTTGATTATTTCATCACATGATACCATTGCCAGATCAATCTGTCTACAGCTTTGACTAAGGCATATTCTTCTCCACTGATCAGGATACAGGTTCCACTGGAAGTGATCTTGGATTCTCCCCCATATTGTAATTCAATCACTGGCTTGCCTTGGGTATTGTTACAGCTGTAGATTTCCCGATCATCACATACACCTGTCTTGTTCCAGGTACATACTCCAATCGGCTTCTTGCCAATGCCCCTAGCTACATTGAAATTCAGCTCAGATAAGGCCAGATTGTAATACTTATTGGCAAATTCTGGATCAATGGCCATATACACCTCGCTGCCGTTGTTGAATAAAGGATCCAATTTTCCTTCAATTTTGACCTGGTCAACTTCTTTAGGTCCAAAATGCAGCGGCACTTTATACAGCACATTGCCTTGCTGGATCTCAGTCCACCATAAGCCATCAACATAGACAAAGCTGAATCCTTCATACATATAACCTTCTTTGTTATTCAAATCTCCTTCCAGATTCTGCTGGTGCAGGTCATCAATATTGATTACATCTGCTCCGGTAAAATGAGTATAAACTTTAAATCCACCAAAAGATAAAGCCACAATTCCAAATAAGACTAACAACACCATCAGCACACTCTTGCCGCTTTCTTTCTCTTCTGTTTCCTGCACAGCACTATCTATCTGCTGCATCTCTTCCTTTTCCGCTTGTGTTTCCATGTTTCTGCCGATATCCATCTCATTCATAAAAACCACCTTTATTATAGGAACTATCTTTGTTTAAATTACTTTCCATAATTTTAATAGATTACTATTTACCTAACAATGCCTTATTTTTAGCCTTACTCATTAGCTTTAGATATTCTAAAGTCTTCACCAAAACTTTCTCGTTTAATCCCACTTGTTCAACTTCTTTTTGCCAGTCAATCTGAGGCAATTTGGTCAAACTTCCCTGAAACTTCCTGCCCGCCTTTCTACATTCTTCTTCAATCTGCTGGGCATATTTTGTCCCAAACCATTTGAGGGAAGGGAATTTAGTGATTGAATCAGCTCCAGCTTTAAGCAGTGAGCTGATCTCTTGCAGATGATCCATCCAGCTGCCCACCACTATTTTCATCTTAGGGAATTCTTTTTTAGTTTGCCTGACCCAATAAAGATAATCTTCGGTTTCCAACTCTTTCCGACCCACAAAGATGGTCCCTTTTTGTGCTTTCAAGCGATAAAAAGTGATTTGGTCTAGCTTGTATTCAGCGATGAATTTTTTTAGCTCTTGGAAATCCGTCTGTTTTTCACCTAGTCCTAAGATTAACGTTATTGATTTCTTCAGGCCATATTGATCACAGAGCCTTAAGGTTTGAATCATCGGTTCCATCGGTTTGGAAGGGCATAATTCTTTCCTTAGCTTCCAATTCACTGTTTCGATAGATACAGAAACTCCTTTGACTAATGGTTTTAACTTCTTGATTTGTTCTTCATTCAAGTAACCAATATTCAGCCAGAGTTTCTTTCCCCAGAGCTTTTTGATAGCTTGTAGATATCTGAGCAGTTCTTCAAAATCAAAACTGCCATAACCCACTGAGATGAACTCTATTTCCCAACCCAACTTTTTACAGATCAGTACTTCTGCTAAGATAGAACTGGGGCTGCGTTTGGCTTTGGTCGGCTGCTTAATCTTTCCTTTCTGGGTGCTCATAAAGCAGAACTTACAGTCTCCCAGACTGCAATACCAGCTTAAGAAGATTGCCCGTTCAAATCTAGTTGTTTTCATGGTTTAAAATACAAAGCCCCTGGAGGGCAGTCGATGAAAACAAGTTTCATCGGGCCCCCTATTGGCTGTTTCACAGCCCCTGGAGGGAGTTGCACCCTCGATCTACTGCTTTCACGATTGGATACGAGGCAGTCGCTCTAGCTACTAAGCCACAGGGGCGTAAGCACCTGGGGTCAGATTAACGCAGTTGATCTGGAACCACAGGGGCGAATGCAAGTGATTACTTAATACTCTCTAACAGCTCTTCTTTGTTTTTGAACTTCTTCTGACATTCAAAACAGATTGGATACTGCTTACTGCTGCCTTCTTTATGTACTGTTGTGCCTTTCAATTTACCAAGAAACAATTCCTTGATCTTATTTTCACAGATGGAGCATTTGGTCATAAAATAAAAAGAATTAATGTATTTTAAAAATTTAACCTGTTTTCTTCTCCAGTTTGGAATTTTTATACTTGGCGGCACTGGTGATGC
>JBDREV010000091.1:0-4754 GCA_043819375.1 Candidatus Woesearchaeota archaeon | reverse complement strand
CCTTTAGCGATTACCTCTCTAGAAGAGATCATGATTCCCAGCACCATTCCTGCAATTGAATTGCGCATGAATATTGAGAATAAAGGCAAGGGCAAGATCAAGCAGGTCAAACTCAATAAAGCTGTCTTATCCGGAGAAGCCCTTGACTGCGAATTCAAGAATAGTCCGGAAAAAAATTCTTTCACCTTCAAAGACAAGCAGGAAGCCACCTTGATCTGCAAGAAGACTCTCAAAGATCAGAAATCCTATGAATCAGTCTTGTTAGTGGACCTTTCTTTCAGCTATATCCTCAAAGAGAAAAAGACCATCACAATCTTAAAATAATTACAAAATTTAATAAATGAAAAAGAATTTCCTTACTACAATGAAAAAGAGCGTGTTGATATTTGGTATCTTATTGATTTCATTAATCCTGACTTCCTGCAGCTATAAGCCTGCTGCTGGTGAAACAGCCTTAGAGACTGCTGCTGCCGTCAGGCAGGCCAGCATCGGTACCCAAGGTCTGGAATTAAAATTTCTCCCCAATTATCCTCCCACATACCTCTATGATACCACTGAATTTGTGGCCATTGCTGAGATCTGGAACAAAGGAAATTATGATCTTAATCCTAGCGACTGTTTCTTAGAATTAACTGGCTATGATAAAAATATTATCAGAGGAGTCTATGATCGCCAAAGCTGTGTCTCCAGTGGAACAGACCTGGAAGGAAAGAAAGCTTACAACTTGCAAGGTAGCTCTGACCAGATTGAATTTAAATCTTCTAATCTACTGCTTCCATCGGGAGTTCCGGACTACAATCCCACTTTAAATCTAGTAGCTTGTTACAAATATGAAACTGCAGCTAACCCTTTGATCTGCGTGGAAAATTCCTTGCATCAGGTGACTTCTGAACAGAAAGCCTGCATTGTCAAAGATGTTTCTCTAGCCGGAGGACAGGCCGGCCCAGTAGGAATCAGTTATGTTGACGTAGAAATGGCCGGCGACAAAGCCATCTTTTCAATCAATGTACAGAATTATGGTACAGGCAGAGTCTTAAGTCCATTATCTAGCCTGGCTAGCTGCCCCAATACATTAGCATATGATGATTTTGACAAGATCCGCTATTCAGTAGATTTAAGTGGAGGCTCATTGATCAACTGCAAACCAAGAGATGGTTTAGTAAGATTGGCTAATAACCAAGGAAAGATCATCTGCCAGTTCAACATCGGCAATACTGCCGCTTATGAAACTCCTCTGTTGATCAGGTTGGATTACAATTACATGCAGTCTTTGAAGATGCCGATCAAGATCATCAAGACTCCAGGTTATGACTAAAACAAGTTTAGATAACAAAAAGGTTTATATATAAAAAAACATTATTTCTCTTTATCACTATCAAAAGAGGGATGTAAATGAAATCTAAAAAATATCTTGCCTTATTTTCGCTGTTAGTTATCAGCATGCTGCTGCTCACTTCTTGCTCTAAACAGGAAGCTGTACCAACATCTACTGTGTTTATGGGTGGAACCAAAGGTATCACCTTAGAATTTGAACCGTTTGGTGTGGAAGAAAATAATCTATACACTATCTTTGATACAGAGACATTCCCTTTGGAAGTAACTTTAAGGAATAAAGGAGAATATGAGATTAAATCTGGAGATATCACTGTAAACTTATTGGGTCCGTCTCAAAAAGAGTTTACTGGAATTTCTTCCTGGGAATTAAAAAACAAAGATGCTCTTGATAAGATCTCTGAGCTAGTGACTGAAGGAGGAGAAGAAACGATCACTTTTGCTACTGATGCTAAATATTCCGGAGAGGTAGTTGGGTTGCAAGAACGGACCTGGTTTGCCAATCTGGATTATAACTACGAAACCTACGTATTGATTCCGGAAGTGTGCCTTAAAGAAGACCTCACCGACACTAGGGTCTGTGAAGTAGTTGAGGCCAAGACATTTCATGTGTCCGGTGCTCCAATCATAATAAAAAGTGTAGAAGAAAGCACTGCCGGGAAAGGCATTATGGCTTTGAAGATAAAGATCAGCAATGCTGGTAGTGGTAAGGTGACTAAGCAAGGAGTTGATTTCGGCACCAGAGAAGAATTGACTTATACCATTGACGACACTGATTGGGAATGTAAATCAGGAGGAAAAGTTGATGAGGCCAGATTAATCTCAGGGGAAGCCGAGGTAGTCTGCAAATTAAAGAATCCTTTGGCTGCAGATACATTATCCACCCAACAGGTCAAACTAACTCTAACATATAAATACAGAGATCTGATCCAGGAAAAATTGGCCATCAAGGAGAGTGCTAATTAAGATGGATAAACTATCTTTTGATAGATCAATCTGGACTAGCATTGAGTCTTGCAATCGATGGATAGAAAAAGCACAATCTGAAGTGCGTAACAATTACGAGATAAGTTCCCCCACTTTTCAGAATAATCTCAGTAATCTAATGGACATTAGTGAAGGACTGATAGCCAACTGCAAAAATTTTAAAACTTATCCTTTTGTTGATCTGGTGGAGAAGATAGCCGAAGAGATCCTGATTACTTCTGACCTTATCCTCAGCAAGATAGAAAGGGGGACGATGGATCGAAGAGTGGTGGGAGTGCAATTGGAACTGTTGAAAAAGAAAGTCAAAGAACTTAAAGATACCTACGCCAAGATTGTATCCAATGAACAGAGAAAAGCTGCTTGATTTCTTATCCTTTTATTTTTCTGTGTAGAAATATTGCAATAGCATAACCGATCATGCCTCCGGCAACCACATCTGAAAGATAATGGGCGGAAATATAAATTCTGCTTAAAGCTACTAAACCAGCTAAACTCAACCACAGCTTTCTTTTTTCCAGAATCCGGTCCAAGAAAGGCACAACAGTAAAAGCTAAGGCTGCATGCAGGCTGGGAAAAGAATATTGTACTAAAAAATAACCCACTTCTTGCGGCCTTTCTCTGGCGAACCCATATTTCAAGTTGATCACCAACAGAGCAGTCAGAAAGATGCTTAACCACATCCAAGAGATTGCTTGTTTATGTTTTCTGAAGAAGATTGCAGAGAAGAGTAAAGATAATAACCCCACTAACCAGATACTAGTAGCCGTCTCAATAATTTTAACCAAAAGATCATTCTGAATCCAAGAGAACAATTGCAGCACATAAGCATCAAGAAGAAAAGAGATAAATAACAGCACAGCAGCTAATGTTAAAACTGACAGCTCTTTTCTGTATCTCATCACCTTGAAGAAATATTTTAGTTTTTAATAAACTATCTGCTTCCCACCAGCACCACAAAAGCTAGGAAACTTTCTAGTTGAATAAACTCATCTGAACCTTCAGACAGTCTGAATTCCAATTCTCCGCACTTCTCCACAAGTTCAACTTTCTTACGATCATCAGTGGTAAGGTTCCAGATCTCTTTCTGGATCTGCTTGACTACATCCAAGCCAGACAAACCATATTCCAGCATCAAACTCAACAGTTTGTTTCTTGAATCAACAAACTTGTTCTGCAAAGCAAATTCCAACACTTCTTTGATCTCTTTAGGCTTGGCCACAGAAGCCATAGAATAGACCAGATCCTTATCAATCTTCTTATTGATCACTGCACAGCATTGCAAAACGTTTTCTAGTTTCCTGCAATCTCCTTCACATACTTCATAGAGCACTTCTTTCGCTTCCGGCAGGATCTCTAATCCTTCCTCAGCAGCAACCTTGTCAATCACAGTAAAGACATTCTCCTTACTTAAAGGTTTGAACCTGAACACAGCACATCTTGATTGAATTGGATCAATAATCTTAGAAGAATAATTACAACTTAACACAAAACGGCAGGTCTTGGTATAATTCTCCATAGTACGACGTAAAGCCTGCTGAGCCTCTTTAGTCAGGGCATCACTCTCATCCAGATAGATGATCTTGAAAGGCACATCACCGATTGCTTTGGTACGGGCAAAATCCTTCACCTTGACCCTGACTACATCGATCCCTCTCTCATCAGAAGCGTTTAACTCCAGCACATTCTGCCTCCAACTCTCCCCAAACAGTTCTTTGGCAATCACTAAAGCTAGAGTGGTCTTACCCACTCCTGCCGGGCCAGAAAACAACAAGTGGGGCAGGTTTTGCTGCTTCACAAAGGCCTTGATCTTTTCTACAATCTCTTCCTGACCTTTCACTTCTGCAAATTTAGAAGGACGATACTTTTCAGTCCAGATAGTTGATTCTGACATACTTCTTTCACAAGTTTAGCTTTTTATAAATCTTTTTAATCTTAAATAGCTATATCAAAATAGCAGAGAGAATCATTTCTTCAGATACACCGTGCTAGTCGGGAAGGGTATACTGATCTTAGCCTTGTTCAGAGCATTGTAGATCTTTTCAGTTGCTTCCAGTTTCTTGCTGTAAGAATTCTTCCAGTCCGGCACCCAGAAATAAGCCTTAAAATTCAGAGCGAAATCCGCCATCTGTAGGAACTGTACTGCGGGAGCAGGATCATCCAGTACTTCTTCCATCCCTTTGATCACATCCATCACTACCTTCTGCACTTTCTTCACATCACTGCCATACACTACCCCAAATTCAACTCCCACCCTGATCTTAGCTGTGGGCCGAGTATAGTTCAAAATCCTGCTGTTGGCCAGATAGCCATTGGGAACGTAAATAACTTCATTATCATATGTTCTGATCTTGGTGCTTCGCAGACCGATATCCAAAATCTCTCCCAGATCACCGCTTTCCAGTTTGACTTTGTCACCAACTTCAAAATTCTCATCA
>JBDREV010000090.1:0-9494 GCA_043819375.1 Candidatus Woesearchaeota archaeon | reverse complement strand
CTGGAAGAAAGAAGCCATTGAATGGAGCTTTGAATTTCTGATCAAAGAGATAAAGTTGCCCCTGTCAAGATTGGCTGTAACCTGTTTTGCAGGAGATGAAGATGCTCCTAAGGATGGAGAGTCTGCTGGTATCTGGCTGAGATTAGGAGTGTCCAAAGAAAGGATTGCTTTCTTAGGAAAAAAGGATAATTGGTGGGGTCCGGCAGGAGAAAGCGGTCCATGCGGTCCCGATACAGAGATGTTCTATTGGGTGGGAGAAGAACCAACACCTAAAAAATTTGACCCTAAAGACAAACGCTGGGTGGAAATCTGGAATGATGTTTTCATGGAGTATAACAAGACCGACGGCGGAGAATACATCCCTTTAAGCCAGATGAATGTGGACACTGGTTTAGGAGTAGAAAGAGTAACTGCTGTACTGCAGGGATTAGATGACAATTACCTGACAGAATTATTTTTGCCGATCATCAAGAAAATTGAAGAGATCACCGGCAAGAAATATGAAGATAATCAAAAGGTGATGAGAATCATTGCTGACCATCTCAGAGCTTCTGTATTCATCTTAGGAGATGAAAGAGGAACAACACCATCCAATGTTGACCAAGGTTATATCCTCAGAAGGTTCATCAGGAGAGTGGTGAGAAATTTCAGGAGCTTAGGGGTTGAAGTGAATGAAGTCAAAGTAACAGAACCTTTGGCGGAAGTGATCATCAAGAATTACAAAAAGGATCATCCTCTACTGGCAGAGAAAAAAGAGTTTATCCTCTCTGAGCTGAAAAAAGAAGAAGATAAATTTGCTTTGACTTTGGAGAAAGGATTAAAGAAGTTTGAACAGATGTGCTCTGACAAGCTCATCGACGGAAAGGAAGCCTTTTTATTGTTCCAAAGCTATGGCTTTCCCATTGAGATGACTGAAGAGCTAGCTGAAGAAAAAGGCACTAAAGTTGATCTGAAAGGTTTCCGGGAAGAATTCAAGAAACATCAAGAGCTTTCTCGAGTTGGAGCTGAAAAGAAATTCAAAGGTGGACTAAGTGAGGCTTCAGAGATCACCGCTAGATTGCATACTGCTACTCACCTACTTAATGAAGCTTTACGGAAAGTTGTTTCTACAGAGATCAGACAGAAGGGCAGCAATATCACTCCGGAAAGATTGAGGTTTGATTTCAACTTTGATAGGAAACTTACTGCTGAAGAATTAAAGGCCGTGGAAGATGAAGTGAATGCTGTGATCAAAAAAAACGTTGAAGTGAAACGGGAAGAGCTGCCTTTGGAGAAAGCTTTGCAGCAGGGAGCCCATGGTGAATTTGGAGCCAAATATCCCCCAAAAGTTAGTGTCTACACTATTGCAGATTATTCTAAAGAAATCTGCATGGGTCCGCATGTCAGCAATACTGGGGAACTGGGCTATTTCAGAATCAAAAAAGAACAGTCAATCTCTGCGGGAGTGCGCAGGATCAAAGCTGTTTTAGAATAAAGCATAATAGAAAAACTTATATACTAATGGTAGTATCAATTGATACTATGAGCAGTATAACTAAGACCCAGTTAGATATCCTCGGACTTTTATTGACCACCGACAAGCCGCAGAGCATCCGGGGGATAGCTAAAGAACTAAAAAAATCTTATTCTCTTACTTATAATAACCTCAAAGACCTTCAGAAGAGAGAGATAATATACAAGAAGGACATTCCACCTGCGCAGATCATTGAGCTAAACAAAAATGCTCCGACAGAGATCTTTATAGAAGCAGAAAACGAACTGAAAAGAAAATTTCTTAAAAAACATAAGTGGATGCAAGTTTTTCTTAATAATCTCCTAGCAGATTCAAGACAGTCATTTTTCATTTTAATAGTCTTCGGCAGTTATAGTAAAGGAAAACAGAATAAAAATTCTGATCTTGATCTGCTGGCAATCGTTCCTAGCCCGGAGAGTGTTGATAAGATGGAATCTGCTTTGAATAAGATTTATACTCAAGTAAAAAAACATGTTGTAATCATTACCTCAGAACAATTTGTTGAAATGATCAAAAAACCCGAAGAACTGAATGTGGGGAATGAAGCAAAACAGAACCATCTCCTCCTTTACGGAACTGAACAGTATTACCAATTGATAAGATGGAAGAATTAAAATTAATCAATAAAAGAATAGCAGAAGCAGAAAAAAGGATTAAAGAATTAGTTGAAGATAATTCTCTCAAAAAGTTGGATGATCAGGAAAAATATAAGATCTCTAGATTTTATGAGAATAAATCAGCAAATCGTTTGCAGACTGCTAAATTAATTTTTAATAACTCCACTTCTCAGGATTATGAGGATTACAGCGAAGTCGTCAGTGCGGCTTATTATTCAATGTATTATATTGTACATGCTTTTCTTGCTTTAAAGTACAAGAAAAAGATCAAGGAAGAAATCAGGGGAATCCATGCCATCACACACCACTTAGTCCTATATTACTTAGTAAAGACTGAAAAATTGGCAAAACATCTTTATGAAGAATACATCAATACCTTAGAAACTACCGCAAAAATACAGAAATTCAATCCGGAGGATTACCAGAAAAAAGCATATAATTTTGCTAAAAGCTATCAAGAACAAAAGACTAGACGGGAAGTCTTTACTTATTATGTCTCCAAAAATGCAGAGAGATCACAGGCGGAAAAGTCAATCAAGACTGCTGAAGAATTCATTGATACAATCAAACAGGTGATGTTATGATGGGACAAAAACAACTATTTGAATTAGCTGAAAACGTCAGAAAATGTACTGCCTGCCCCCTATGGAAAGGAAGATTGCTGGCAGTTCCTGGTGAAGGTCCGGCAGATGCCAAGATCATGATTGTGGGTGAGGCGCCGGGAGCTGAAGAGGATAGGTTAGGAATTCCTTTTGTTGGTCGTGCGGGAAAACTTCTGGACGAGTTATTGGCTACGAATGGATTTAATCGGGAAGATATTTTTATTACTAACTCTGTCCGGTGCAGGCCACCGAAGAATCGTGATCCAGATAAGCAGGAGTTAAAAGCCTGTAAGCATTGGTTGGATGAGCAGATCAGTGTAATTAAACCAGACTTGATTATTATTCTAGGAAGGATCGCTTTAAAGAATCTGTTAGGAAAGGACAAGATCAGTGATATCCATGGAGAGATTATTTTTCAGGACCAACAGAAATATTTTGTCACCTATCATCCTTCTGCAGGGATTAGGATGGTTAAATGGAAGAAGCTGTTGGAAGAGGATTTTGAAAAATTAAAAAAATTAAAGTTCTAGGATTATCTCTTTTTCTTGGCTGTCTTCTTGACTGCTTTCTTCTTCACAGTCTTTTTTACAGCCTTCTTCTTCATCGGGCCGCAGCATCCGCAGGGCATGTTTTCACCTCAGAAAAAAAGAAAGGTTTTTATGTTTATAAATTTTTATCCCCCAAATGAAGAAATGCCCGAAATGCGGCTCATTAAAATTAGAGAAGGTTGATGAAGAATTCGGCTTCATCAAATGCAAGGTCTGCGGCTATGATGAGCTGGAAGAGGATCTGGAAGCAGGAGAAGAGAGGAAAAGCCAGAGAGAGAAAGCAAGGTATTCTCCTTACCGACAAGCAAGCGGGAAGAGATAAAAGTTCAAATCCACTTCTTTCTCTTGAAGTATAGAATCATGCCTAAAGAGATCAACAACATCACACCTAAAATTGTAAAATAACTGTATTTCCAACTCAATTCTGGGAAAAACTCAAAGTTCATTCCGTAAAGTCCGGTGATGAAAATAAGTGGAATAAAGATAGTACCAATGATTGTCAACACTTTCATCACTTCATTAAGCTTATTGCTGGCGTTGGTAAGATAAACATCCATCATGCTGGCCAAGATATCACGAGAAGTCTCCACCCGATCAATCACTTGGATAGTATGATCATAGACATCCCTTAGATAGATAAGCGTGTTCTTTTTGATCAAAGGCGAGCCTGATCTTTCCAGAGAGCTGATCACTTCTCTAAGCGGCCAGATTGATTTTCTTAAGGATATTGTCTTTCTTTTGAGACGGTGCATCTCCTGAGTAGTTTCGGAACTGGACACTGCCAAAATTTTCTCTTCAATCTCTTCAATCCTTTCTCCCAGCCTTTCAAAGACCAAAAAGTAGCTGTCTACAATCGCATCGAGCAGGGAATAAGCAAGGTAATCTGGCCCATTCTTGTTGATCCTGCTTTTGATGCTGCGAATCCTTTGCCTGATCGGATCAAAGACATCTCCTTCACTTTCCTGAAAAGAGATCAGAAAGTTTTTTCCGAGAATAATACTGATCTGTTCGTCCCTCACTAAATCTATCCCTTCATCTGGATAGATCATCTTGATGATGATGAAGATATAATCGCCATAATCATCTATCTTTGGGCGCTGGTCTGTATGGGTGATATCCTCCAGCAGAAGAGGATGAAGGTTAAACTGCTTGCCGATGCTCTCAATCACTTCAGGATTGCTGATCCCATTGATATTAATCCAGACAACATTACCATTGGTGATATGGGACAGACTCTCTTCTACTTTGTTCAGTTTTTTTTCAGTGACTTTCTTATCATTATAACTGATTAAAGAAATACTTACTTATTTTTTCTTTTTTTGCCCATCCCCCAATCAAGATAATTGTTTATTTAACTCTTTCGTTTATTTAACCAGGTAGGCAAAAGCAGATTATTTAACTAAGATATTCTCTTTTTAACCCCCGGACAAACTAAGATTCGGCACAGCAGGCATACCTCTTTCCACTCCAGAACAACCGACAGGCAAGCGGAAAATGAGTGGATTGATTTATAATCCAGTATAGCTACTCAAAAATCATCTTCTTATCCTTGTCATTCAGATTTCTGTACTGCCCCGGTTTTAAATCACCCAGATTTAGTTTTCCTACTTTGATTCTTTTCAAAGCTTTGACAGTAAAGCCAAGTTTTTCAAAGATTCTTCTGACAATCCTATTCTTTCCTTCATGGATCGTGATTTCAACTAAGATTGACCCAATTTTTTTTGCTTTAGCAGGAGAGGTTTTTCCATCATCTAATAATATGCCTTCTCTAATTTGATCTAATTCACTCTCTTTGATGGGTTTATCTATCTCAGCCAGATAAGTTTTTTTGATTTCATGACTAGGATGCATAATCTGATTAGCAAAGTCTCCATCATTGGTCAATAATAAGATCCCAGAGGTATTATAATCCAAACGACCAACTGGAAAGATACGTTCTTTAATTTTGATATATTCCATTATAGTCTTATATCTTGGGTCTGTCAAAGCGGTTATGCAGCCAGTTGGTTTATGAAACAACAAGTAGGTTCTCTTCTCTTTATTAACAATTTTGTTATCAACTTTGATTTGATCTGTTTCAGTAGCTTTGTCACCTAAAGAGATTGTTTTTCCGTTTACTTTTACTCTTCCTGCTTCAATGATTATTTCAGCTTTTCTTCTAGAACAATAGCCATAATTACTAAGTAATTTTTGTACTCTTTGCATGGTGTTATCCTCAATTGAAAGCCTATAAAAGCTTTATTGATTATTTTCTATCCACTGGGATTTTTATTTACTAAATCAGGAGATACTTTTTTAATAACTTAATCTTTCTCTTATCTATGGATAAGCTCAGATTCGGCACAGCGGGTATACCTCTCTCAACCCCAGAAAGAAACACAGTCAATGGTATTGGCTACGTTCGAAAACTTGGTTTAGAGTGTATGGAGTTAGAGTTTGTCCGTTCTGTCAACATCACCAAAGACAGATGCCCAGAAATAAAAAAAGCTGCCAGGGATAATGATATTGAACTGTCTTGCCATGGACAATATTATATTAATTTAAATTCTGAAGAAAAAAAGAAGATTGAAGAAAGCAAAGAAAGAATCCTCAAAGCAGCCAGGATCGCCAATCTGTGCGGAGCGAAAAGCCTGACTTTCCATGCTGGATTTTACATGAAGAAAGAGAAAGATGAAACTTACAAGATCATCAAGAAAAATATCAAAGAAGTTGTTGGTACCCTCAAGAGCGAAGGCAACAAAATCACCATTAGACCAGAAACCACCGGAAAAGGTTCCCAGTGGGGAGAGATCCAGGAGATCATCACCCTGAGTGAGGAGTTAGAACAAGTCCTGCCCTGTATCGATTTCTCTCATCTTTACGCCAGAAGCATCGGCAAGCTTAATTCTTACCAAGCGTTTAATGAAGTCCTAAGCCTGGTTGAAAAAAGATTAGGAAAAGAAGGGCTGCAGAACATGCATTGTCATATCTCGGGGATAGAGTATGGGGATAAGGGTGAAAGAAGGCATCTGATCTTAAAAGAAAGTAAATTTAACTACTCAGAATTGCTTAAAGCCATGAAAGAGCATAATTGTAAAGGAGTTGTGATCTGTGAATCTCCTAACATTGAAGAGGATGCTTTACTACTGCAAAAAACCTATCAAAATACCTAATCTTACCGATAGATTTAAATTAGGTTAAAAAATTAACCTCCCCATAAAACTCAAAAAGGTGATCTGATGGCAGAAAAAAAATCTTCTAATGAAAAGCTCCAGGAAAAAGTATTGATGAAAAAAAAGAGCGCTTGGCTCTCCTACCCAAACCAGGAGATCATGAAATTCTCAGAAGGATACAAAAAATTCCTGGCTGAGAATAAGACTGAAAGATATTGCGCTGAGTTCATCGTCAAAAGTCTGGAAAAAAGCGGCTTCAAAGATATTTTTAAAGTTAAAATTCTAAAATCAGGAGACAAGATCTATAAGACAATCAAAGAAAAATGTGTTTTAGCTGCAATAGTAGGTAAAGATAAAGCTCAGCTGAATCTCATCGGCAGCCATATTGATTCTCCAAGATTAGACCTAAAACCAAATCCCCTCTATGAAGACAGCGGGATTGCCATGCTCAAGACCCATTATTATGGTGGAGTAAAAAAATACCACTGGGTCAATCTTCCTTTAGCCTTGCATGGGATAGTTTTTACTAAAGAAGGAAAGAAAGTGCTGATCTCTATCGGAGAGAAAGCTGAAGAGCCTAAGTTTATCATCCCTGATCTTCTCCCCCATCTGGCTAAGAAGCAGATGGAAAAGAAAGGCAATGAGATTGTAGAAGGGGAAGAGTTGAACTTATTGGTGGGAAATATTCCTATTGATGATGACAAGATCAAAGAGCAAGTCAAGCTGGCTGTGATGAAAGAGCTGAACAGCAAGTATGGACTTGTGGAAGAAGATTTCTTCAGCGCTGAACTGGAACTGGTGCCAGCAGGAATGCCTGTGGATATCGGTTTGGATAAGTCCATGGTCGGAGCTTACGGTCAGGATGACAGGGTCTGTGCTTATACTTCACTCCAAGCGTTGTTAGATATCAAAAGCCCTAAACGTACTGCTGTAGGTATGTTTGTAGATAAAGAAGAGATCGGCAGTTATGGTGATACTGGAGCAAGCAGCTTCATGCTGATCAATTTTGTCAGAGAACTGGCTTCCCTAGCTGGAATCAAGGAAGATGTGTTTTCTATCCTGGAGAAAGCCAGATCAGTATCTGCAGATGTGACTGGAGGAATGGATCCTAATTTCAAAGATGTCAATGATCCTAAAAATGCTTCTTACTTAGGAAACGGAGTTGCTGTAGAGAAATATGGTGGTGGCGGAGGCAAATACAGCACCCATGACTCTGGAGCTGAATATATCTCTTACATCAGGGGCATCTTGGATAAAAACAAAGTTCCCTGGCAGACAGGAGAATTAGGAAAGATTGATGTGGGTGGAGGGGGAACCATTGCCATGTTCCTCTCCAGATATGGTATGGACTGCATCGATGCCGGACCTTGCGTCTTGGGGATGCATGCTCCCTGTGAAGTGACTTCCAAAGCAGATATCTATGCTTGTTACAAATTTTATCGAAGCTTTTGGGAGAACTAGGCTCGAGGATATAAATCTTTAAAAAAGATTAGTTCTGTAAAGGTTATAACTAAGAGGTATAATGAACCAGTTCATTAATGCCTTTAAAACCTAAGAGGTAAAACAAAATGGAAGAAGAAATGAAAAAAGAAGAAGCTCCTGTTGGGGAACCTAAAGAAGAAGTTACTGAAGAAGCCAAAGGAGAAACCTGTGAATGCTGCTGCTCTACAGAAGAAACCAAATCTGCTGAAGATATGATCAAAGATATTGTTACTTTTGTCAATGTCAAGAAAGGTGAAGCAGTAGAAGGAGCAACTAACAGGATTGAAGCAGACACTGCAACAGAACTTTTAGCTATGTTGGAAGAAGTGGCTAAGAAAGTTGGGGATATCTGTCATTAATTTTTTTCTTTATTTTTATATTTTTCAGAATTTCTTGATTATTAAAAAAGAATAGCGGGGGTAGGATTTGAACCTACGATGTCTGGGTGTCCTATATCAAGGATTCCTGAGCAAATCAAGGACGCTTGATTTTATGGGCCCAGCAAGGACTCCTGACTCCTCTATTGCGGTTTGCGAGAGTTTCTCAACAAATCCCCGCTATCCCCCGCTTATAGTCAAGAACTTGACCCTCTTTAAAAAGGTTTTCTTTTATACCCCGTATTTCTTACAGATCAAATCGAATCTTTCAACATGCAATGGTGCAGTGAAACCGATTTCCTTAAACTTTTCAAAATTTTCTTTTCTATACACAGAGACCCGATACATTCCACCATAAGTTCCTCCTGCTTTTTTCTTTAAGAAAGAGTTTATATTCAGACTAGCTAGCAAGTTTTTGATATCTAAACAGAAGTTATAGCTTTTTGCTGCAAAGGTGATCTCTCTCAAAGATTGGCGAACTGTTCCTTCCATTGCAAAGGCCTCTCTGAGATAAGCTCTTTTTACTGAATTAGGAGAATCAAAAACCCAAATAGGAATCCTTGTCTCCTGATCTGATTTTGTGAAACCCACTAAATTGTAAAGAAAATTACATAAAACTGTGGAATTTGTGTATGTGTCATAAGAATTGTTTCCTTCTCTTATGAAAATCTTGTTGTTTGGTTTAAACAGATCAGTTAAAAGATTTTTGAATAAGTAATTCTTATTAATATCTTTTTTTGACTAAAATAGATTCTTCTTAAGTCCTTGATTAAACTTCCATCTGGCATCAACCCAGCTAAAGCAGCTACTTTTTCATCAAGTATAAAGAGGATTTTTATTGCGATCTTATTAGGACAATTTTTAAGGGATAAGATGAATCTATCACCATTTCTTTTGGGAGAGAATTCCTTTAGTTGGTTCAATTTTATTGATAGATAAGTATCATTTTTCATTTTAAATTATCAATGCCTATGAAGTTACAATTTAAAATAAATATGATTTAGAAGTAAAATCTTAAACATTTTAAGATTATCTCTCCATTTCATCAAAGCCAATTCTAACGTACTTATTTAGCTGAATTATATTCTTGAGTATTCATTTGTATACTCTAACACCGAAATCTTTATATATAAGTTTAGCTACATTGTAGCTAAATGAAAAAAGAAACAAAAATACAGCTAACTGGCCTTGAAATGCTAGAAA
>JBDREV010000089.1:0-3119 GCA_043819375.1 Candidatus Woesearchaeota archaeon | reverse complement strand
AAAGCGGCAGAATTCTCTTATGATGACGGTCCGATTGTAGGCAGGAGGGGTCCGGGAACCATCGCCTGGAAAGAAGAGTTTTTTAAAGTTTGAAGATTTACCTCACCGATGAAGATAGGTTACCCCTGTATCAATAATTCTTTGCCTTGCACTACTAACAGCACGTTTAGATTAAGAAATTATTCCGAAGCTAGATTGATTGAAACAATCAAAAACAACCTTAGCTGCTTAAATAAGATACTTGAGTATAATCAAAAAAACAATCTTCTCTTTTTCAGGATCAGTTCAGATCTGATTCCTTTTGCCTCTCACCCAATCTGTAAATTTGATTGGAAGAAACACTTTAAGAAAGAATTTGTTGAGATCGGCAATTTTATCAAGAAATATAAAATGAGAATATCAATGCATCCGGATCAGTTTACACTGATCAATGCTAAAGATCCAGATATTGTTAAGAGAAGTATTGCAGAACTTGACTATCACTGTGAAGTTTTGGATGCTATGGGATTAGACACAACAGCCAAGATCCAGATCCATATCGGTGGAGTTTATGGAGATAAAGAAAAATCAATCAAACGTTTTGTTTCTAATTACAAAAAATTACCTCTTAAGATCAAAAGAAGATTAGTAATTGAAAACGACCATCTTTCTTATTCCCTGAAAAACTGCTTATCGATCAGCAAGGAATGTGGAATCCCAATCATCTTTGATTCATTTCATCACGAATGTTTGAACAATGGTGAGACTTTTAATGAATCTGCCAACTTAGCAGCAAAAACATGGAGGAAAAAAGACGGGCAACTGATGGTCGATTATAGCAGCCAACAACCAGGAAAAAGAAATGGCACACATGCACAAACGATAGATTTAAAACATTTCAAAAGATTCATCAAGGAAACAGCAGATTTTAATTTTGATCTCATGCTGGAGATAAAAGATAAAGAAGAGAGTGCTTTGAAAGCTATTAAAGTGATAAAATGAATATTATTTTACAGATTTTTATAGTAGGTGTTGCTATCCTGATAGGAGCGATCATCATCAATCTGTTGGTGAGTGTTCTTGGATTGGCTACCTGGTACACATTTTTGATTGAATTTAAAGAAAAAGGATTTAGTCAAGGGATCTTTTCGCTGATTTTTCTGTTTTTGATCTATCCTTTTTTATTAGGCTTGATCGGATATTATGTGGTGGGATTCTTAAAATGAAGATCAATTATATCAGATTAGTAATCTCTATCATGATCTGTCAATTAGCAGGTGTGATCGGTTCTTTATTCACCGCTAATTCTGTTTCCACCTGGTATGTCGATCTGGTGAAACCCTCTTTCAATCCTCCTTCTTGGATATTCGGTCCGGTGTGGATAATATTATATTTGTTGATGGGAATTTCTCTGTATCTTGTGTGGGTAAAGAGAACAGACAAACTTGCTTTATCAGTTTTTGGAATACAACTTTTTCTTAACTCGTTATGGTCAATCTTATTTTTTGGATTAAGAAATCCTTTATTTGCTTTTGTTGAAATAATTTTTCTTTGGGTAATGATCTTGTACAGTTTCATTTTGTTTTACAAAATTTCAAAGAAAGCTGCTTATCTACTAGTTCCTTACTTATTGTGGGTTAGTTTTGCAGCAGTGCTTAATATATTCTTGTATTTGTTAAATTAAAAAAAAAGAAAAATAATATTTTACTTCTTGGTCAGATAATAGATCATATACACAGCAGCTAAACCCACCAAGATGTAGACTATTCTCTCTAGCAAGGGTATTGCTCCCAGAATTGCTGATACTAGGTTCCACTGGAACAATCCGACTAAACCCCAGTTCAGGCCGCCCACAACCACAAGGATCAAGGCAATCCAATCGAGGGTACTTTTACTTTGTACTTTTACCATTTCTAAAACCTCCTTTTTGAGTAAGAATACTTCTACTGTTTATAATATTTGTCTTAAATCACTTTCTCTGTTTCATCGCTTCGCTGACAACTATCCCTGCCAGCCCTTCAATGAAGAAACGGTCTTCAGAAAGAGAAGAAAAATCTTGATAGTCTTTATTACTTGTAAGAAACTCTTTTATCTTTGTATAAGAGTTTTTTAATTGGGAATACTCTTCAAAGCAATATCTGTTTTCTTCATTCGCAGTAGATTTTGCAGTTGCAGTTACATATCTTACAGAAGAGTTATTTAAGTCCTCTAATAAGTGTGTCCCTTCCTCAGAATTAGAAAGAATCCCCAAGATCCGTGAATATGTTGAACATAATAACTTTTTATCATGATAAGGACTTGTTGCCATTAAAACAAGAAAAATAAGATTTATATATAAATGTTATCATTGTAAAGTCATTACTTTATTTTGTTGGTCCTCTTTGTGCATAAAGTCCTAAGACAAGATAACCTGCCCAATCTCCTACAGCAACTCGATCCAAAGGACTTAAGGTCTGTGGAGCTAAAGAATAGACGCCGCCATAGGGCACTTCTTCTCCAGCCTCATAACTCTTGAAAAGATATCTATTCATAATTCTTAATTGTGAGATAAATGCATCGTGTTTTATCCTGCGCGACTGGTCCAACTCTTGTATCTTTTCCTGAAATTCCCAGGTTTCCAGACGATACTTGACTGATTTAGGCAGATCCATCCTGACAACACTCTCGACATACCTACTGGCCAGACTTACTAATTCATCAAGTAAAGAAATTCCTTGACTATCTTCATTTTCCAGCAACACTTCTTTGATCTGTTGAAATCTTTGATAAGCCTTGTTGCATTCAGAATCATAGCTAACACGGTCTACTTCACTCATCCGTCTGTATCTTGTTTCGATAGTGTCTTCCAGATCCATACATACTAAAGAGAGAAATAGTTTTTAAATCTTTCGTTTATTTTACCACTAAGAAGTGGTTACTACTTGTTCTTATTCCTACCGCGACCTTTGACAATCTCAAATCGTTCCAAAACAGCAACTGCTTCGGGGTAATTCTCCTGATAGCTTTTCAGAACCTGCTCAAATACTTCTGGATAGATCAGATAATGTTTGCTTTCCAACGCCCGGTCCAACAAAAATAAATCAACAGCTTTATCTTCTGCTCTATCCGAGAAAAAAGATAAACCAAAATCAATCAGGTTG
>JBDREV010000088.1:0-8009 GCA_043819375.1 Candidatus Woesearchaeota archaeon | reverse complement strand
TATCAAGGCCATCATTACATTTTTCAAAGGGGATGTAACCCAGGTTATTGATGAATTTACAATCTGGATCTTGGTTAGGAAGATATCCATCACCATCCATGTCTACAAAACCGAAACAATTCTCTACCTTGAAGTCGATTGCTCCTGGAGTGTAATAGAACGGCCCGGCTTGATCAGCAGGATTGCTTTCATTATATCCAGGTCCAACTGTTGCCACCAAGAGTCTTAGATCACTGGTAGATATCCCAAAATCACTCTTGGTGAACATCAACACATTGACGCCATTAAAAGTTCCTGCTTCCGGTCCAAAAGGAGGGGGGGAAGCAAAACAAGCATCATTCACTAAAGTCAGGCTGGCACTTTTAG
Organism: Candidatus Woesearchaeota archaeon; assembly: GCA_043819375.1. Lineage (GTDB taxonomy): Archaea > Nanobdellota > Nanobdellia > Woesearchaeales > GW2011-AR9 > JBDREV01. Next base: position 7,643 of record JBDREV010000088.1, on the reverse strand, counting down.
AAGTCCAAGTATTATTCTCGGAATTGGTGCAGCGGTACGCAGCAGTGGTTGTACTGATTGCAGAACCATTATATGTCGCCTTGACTACTAGTTTATAATCAAATCCATCATAAGTTCCGTTTGTAGCTGTACAACCGCTGGAAGCATTGTTATCACTATCAATATATCGATAGACTGTTCCATTTGCAGTTCCGCCTAACTTACTGTTACAGACTGCAAAAGCACTGATATTTTTCATCGGAATGCCTATATCCATATTCTGGGGATCATCTTTGATACCTATATGGATGATATCTAAATAATCTAAACCGCCGGCATCATCAGAGCTGTCCGTACCGATAGGTTCTGGAGGCTTGCCCATGTCCATTCCCCCCATCATCTGCTGCTCAAAGATAGGATCACACCAGTAAGACTCTTCAGCTCCAGGTTGAGCTGGATGGTAAAAGCAGATCTGGCTATTGTTGAGATGATCTGGAAGAAATTCAAAACCACGGTGGGTTCCATTGAAAGTCATATTATCCTTTAATACAATCGCTTCACACACAGAAGTATTTGTATCATCATAATTGAAACAAAGAGTTTCTTCCATTCCAGGAGGCAACATCATTCCTCCTCCACCTGGCCCTCCAGGACCCATCCCCATTCCACACATCGGATCCAAGGCACAGTCTGAGTCTTCACAATTAGAAGTGTTATCACCATCCTCATCCCCGGGTACAAAACAGATCTCTGGAGAGGTGCTATTAGCAATGCACACCCACATCGGCGCATCATTGTTAAAATGATCTGTCACATACTCATCTGTCCAGTTATGGCCAGCATTCTCACAAGCAAGCTGTCCCATACAAGAAGGTGCATTGGCAGAGCAGTTCCAATAAGCTGCAGCTGCCGCAGGATCACACCATCCAGGCCCAAAGCCCATCGGATCATTCACCCAGGTGCAGTTTGCTGCGCTACCAGTACACATATTCTGATTGAAGCAATCATAACAGCTGTCTTCACAATTCCCCCCTCCAAAGAAATTCATTTCTGCAGGATAATCGCACCATCCCCAACGATTAGATGGATCCTGAGATCCGCCGAAGGACACAAAATTACAGCTGCTTCCTCCTGCTAAAGAATTGGTGCAGGCGTTTTGCGCATCTGCTAAATCTGTCCAGGGCTGGCCGTTGCTCTGCATCTCACAAGCCCAGCAGGAATCATCACAGGACTCCATTCCTGCTCCAAATCCAAATTCACACCAGCCGTTGGTGTTGCCATAAACATCTGTTGTCACTGTCTTCCAAATCCCTCCGGCAAATTGACAGGATTGCTCATCCATAATATCATTAAATCCAAAGTCTGTGCTTCCTTTGCTGCTGCCGAATCCTCCTCCACTCTGCCAATCAAACTGACAGTTATTGTTGCTCCAGAGACAAGGCATAAGATAGGTATTTTTTAACATAGTGCAATTCCCTTCATTGGGAGCATCTTCACATTTATTCAGGCCTTGGTTAGCTAAACTATTAAAATCAAGATTGCACTGAGAAGCTCCTTGCTGGCAGTAATTACCCACTACTGCTGAACTGTTGGTCCAATGACAGCCAGGAACAGGTCCGCAGTCGCAGATACTTTTTAACAAAATATCATCACAAGCCAGATTGTCCTGAGCGATGTCTGTTGCACTGGGAAGGTTTTCATGTCCCTGACACCAGTTCAGTTGGTTGTTGTAACAGGCACTGCTTGAATCAAGGATATTAGTAGAATTACAGTAAACACATCCAGTAATATTTTTACAAACGTTTTCCTGATTATCAGCAAACCAGCAATGCACTTCCTGATTGAAAGTAGGCATCTCGCAGTTGGTTCCGTTCCAGAAGCCGCCTCCCGAGACGCAGCTGTCTGCCCCATCAAATCCGGAAAAACCAACATCCTGACAGGCTGAACCGGTCCAGCTACAAGGAGGACCTTTAGAAGCTAATAAAGTACAATTTTCTGCTGATTGCACACTCTCATCATTACAGAATTTCATCATGCAGCAGCCAGTTGAGTCGGGGCAATAGAGATCTTCAGCCTGGGTTCTCCATTCACAGATACCATTCATAAAAGAAGGATCTTGACAAGCAGATGAATTTGTTCCATCCATATCCCAACAACCTGGTTGGGAACAGCAGCCAATATTTACTCCGCTGACCAAGATTCCATTAGAATTGAAAGGATTAGAAGCGCTGATCGGACACCACATCTCTTGGTTGAATTGATTATCTTCCCAAGTGCAGCCAAGTTCAGTCTCAGCTTGACAGGCAGTCTTATTGCCGTCATAATACCAGCAGCCCTTATAATCACAACAGCCGCTGCTTTCGGAAGAGCACCAGGATTCCCCCGGATCAAGCCAAAGGCAGGTCAATGTGTCAGATTGGTTTTCACAGCTCAATTGATTGCCATTATAATTTCCGCAATTGGCAGCTAAAGCCAGACCAGCTGCTAGTACAAACAAAACAACATAAATAACTCTAGTAAATATTTTTTTCATCTTCTCACACCTCGTTTTAATGAAATTGTACTTATCCTCAACTAAATAAAATATAAATAACCACTTTATTCTTAATTCAATAAATACAAATTATTATTAACTTTTTTGTTTCACTATAAAGAAGTAAACAATCATTTTAAAGGATGAAGATGTTCTCTTTGTTATGAAACTGTTCTCTATGGTGGATTTAGCCTTAAATGGTAGGACTATCCTAGTCCGTGTTGACTACAATGTTCCCTTAAAGAACAACCGGGTTGCCGACAACAACAAGATCAAGGCTTCTTTGCCCACAATTAAATATCTGCTGAAAAACAATTGCAAGATTGTGCTGACTACACATCTGGGCAGACCTAATGGCAAGTTTATCAAAGGACTGAAAACGGATGTTTTAGCTAAAGAACTAAAAAGATTATTACCCAAGATTAAGATAAAAAAATTAGATGACTGTATCGGCAAAGAGATCAAAACGGAAATAGAGAAAGGAAAACCGAAACAGATCTTCCTTTTAGAAAACTTACGTTTCTATAAAGGAGAAGAACAGGATGACCTGGCCTTTGCCCATTCTTTAGCAGAATTAGCTGAGGTTTATGTCAATGATGCTTTTGCAGTTTCACATAGAAAACACGCTTCTGTGCATGCCATCACTAAATCCTTGCCTAGCGCAGCAGGATTGCTGATGCTGGATGAGATTGAGAATCTTTCTAAGGCTCTCCATCCTAAAAAGCCATTTACCTGGATCATTGGTGGTGCAAAATTAGACAAGATTGATCTGATGGAGAAAGCTTTGGAGAAAGCCAACCATGTCCTGATCGGCGGTGCCTTGATGTTCTCTTTTCTGAAAGCGAAGGGGTACAATATTGGTATGTCCAAAGTGGATGTGAATTCTGTCAGATTAGCTAAAAAGATCTTGAAAAAACATCCCAGAAAAATAGTTTTGCCGTTGGATGTTGTAATTGCTGCTGATCTCAAAGGTAAAACTGCAGTTGTTCCAGTAAACAAGATTCCTACCAACAAGATCGGCTTTGATATCGGGCCTTTGACAGTAAGATTGTGGAGAATTGTCCTGAAACATTCCCATACCGTAGTCTGGAACGGCCCACTAGGTTATTTTGAAGTCAAGAAGTTCCAGCAGGGCACCAAAGAGATCGCTAAAATCCTTTCTGGATTAAAAGCTGTGACCATCATCGGCGGCGGAGAAACGTCTGAAGCAGTGGAAAAATTCAGATTAGCAAATAAGATGACTCATGTCTCCACAGGAGGAGGAGCCAGTTTAGAATTTCTAAGCGGAAAAAAGCTGCCGGGGATTGAGGCTTTGGAAGAGAATAAAAAAAAGTTTAGGATCAGATAACCTTCAGCTCCACCTTCAGCATCTCTCTAGCCAAACCAGTCAATTCCTCTTTTAACTGTTCTTCTCCTGAACCAGTCAGCCTCACTTTCAATTCTTCAATCTCCCTGCTAACTAAGACAGCCTGCTCTTCAAAATGTTCATGTTTGTATTCTGCCTCTTCAATCTGGTTCTCCAAATTATATCTTCTCAGCTTCAATCGGATCTCTTCTGCTCTAGCCTGTTGTTCCATGTGCCGGTCCTGCAATTCTTTCAAATAGTTTCCTTTGGACTTGGCTAAAGCATCGAATACAGCCATCTTCTCCTTGTCATCTGCTCCCAACTGCTCCAGATTATTACTTAACTCATCCAGGATTCGGCTGATCTTCAACTCAGAGTCACGGAAAAAAGCCTTGACAGGGTCTTCCAGATAAGACTGCAAGGATTTGGTTTCGGCAGCAATCCGCCCATATTTCTTCAACAGCCGCAGCAGTTTTGAAAAGAACAGATGAGATTCATCCTCAGTATCTCTCAGCATGCTTTTGATCTTTTCTTCCTTCTCCTTAAGAGTTCTAAACAGCTCATATTCCTCTCCTGATTTCAGCCGATTGATCAACTCAGTCTGCTTTTCCTTTCCTTCCTTGCTTCTTTTTATCTTCTCTTCTTTCCAACCCAATTCTTCTTTCAGACGTTGATGTTTATTTTTCTCTTCCAGCAAAGATTCAACTTTCTTTCTGAAATCCTGCAGATGATCTAAATTATTATCAACAAGAAATTTCTGAAAATCTTTCACCGAATTATTGATCTCTATAACTACTTTGAATACTCCCTCCACCGGTTCAAAAAACAGATGCTGAGCGGCCTGGTAATTACGGGCAGTTTTCTTAGCCAAGTCCCCTAGATATTGATCCAGATAACGGCTGAACTTGATGGCAGCCGCCAGATTTGGTTCAGCAGGTATCTCTAAAGATTCGGCAAATCTCTGCATCTCTCGCAGGTAATTATCTTTGTGCCCATGAACTACACTTTTCACTTTCTCTTCAACAGCTTTATCCTTCTCTTTCACTTCTGCCTCTTTCAACAGCTCCAGTTTCTCATTAAGCATCCATTTGTTATCTTTGACTTTATTAAAAAAAGATAGCACTGCTTCTTTGTACCCCATTACATCAAGTCTGCGCTCAGCCCATTGCTCCAGCTCTTCAGCTTTGACTTCAACTGTTTGGTACGGCTGGTCTTTTTTCTGGAAAATATTTTTTAAAAATTTCAGCATTGTTCTACCTCCCCGCCACAATCTCCACTACATCACCTTGATTCAAAGGATGTTCTTTGCCCACTGTGCGTTTAGTTTTGACATCAATCGCCCGGATGAAATTCTTTCCGAAATCAGTATGTAAGCGGTAAGCAAAATCCAAAGCAGTTGTTTTAGGAGGCATCAGGAAACAATCAGGCAATACTCTTCCTTCAGAATCTTCAAGTTTGTTTACTCCGCCAGGAAAGATAGCCATATATCCCAATAGTTTGAACACTGCTTCATCTAAAACCCTTTGCACCCCAGTACTGCCAACTTTGATCAAGATATTGTTTTGAATGAAAGCTAATGCCTGTTGTTGTTTCTCATTCAATTTCTCAAGGTTAAGGATTGTAAACTCTTTCTCCCCAGGAAGATAATCGATCAGTCCAACTTTGGCTGCTTCCCGCAAAGCCAGTTCTGATTCAGCACTGCAGGCGATCAGCAGATGATCCGGAAAGTGTCGTTGTAATCTTGTGAAGTTTTCTCCAGCACAGGAGATATCAATCTTGTTACAGGCAATTATCATTGGTTTAGTCAGTTTTCTCAGTTCCACAGCTAGTTTCTTTAATTCCTGTTCAGTCCAAGCGTTAGGTTTTTCTTTGTTCAAACCCAACTTATTGATTGAGTCTTCGACCATCTCTTCAGTCACTTTAAGTCCCGAGAGCTGCTTACCCAAGGCCTCCTGGATCTTTTTCTTTTCCTGGATCACAGTTCGGGCAAATTTTTCCCAGCCTTTATTTAGTATCCCCAGATACCACATATCCAGCTCCTCTTCCAGAAACAAGACATCATTGACAGGATCATAGCTTCCAGCTTCCACTGCTTCTCCTTTCTCATTGGTAGAACCGGAGATATCAATCACATGGACCAACACATCTGCTTGTCTTAGGTCATCCAGAAACTTATTCCCTAAGCCCTTGCCTTCATGTGCCCCAGGAACCAATCCGGCCACATCAATCATATCTACCGGCACAAACCGGAAGCCATGGCGGCAATAACCAAAACGGGGATTGCATTGCTTGCCAAATACCTTGTCAACACAATTGATCTTGACATAACCGATACCGGTGTTCGGTTTGATTGTAGTAAAAGGATAAGGAGCGATATCTACATCTGCCAAAGTGGCTGCTTTAAAGAACGTACTCTTGCCCACTGATGGCTTCCCCACTACACCGATGATCATATCAAACTTCAAAAGAGTGCTGGTATATAAAAGTTTATTTGGCCAGCAATAGTTTAGCTTTTTCAGAAGTTATTTTAAAAACCATAGCTAGCAGTTGGTTTATTCTGTTTAGTTCATTTTTCTTGATCTTGAACTCGCTGTTTTTATCTAGATTCTCTTCCATATAAATTGATTTCTTGATCTCCAGTTGAATTACATGAACATCATTTTTTGGATCACTATAAGTCTTAGTGATAAAACCCCCCTTGTAAGGATCATTTTTTCTAACAGTTAAACCAAACTTCTCTGCTTCTGCTTTCAAAACCCCATAAAAAACAGCAATCACCTCTTGGTCTGCTGAAAGGTCATCCAACTTTCCGACGACAAAATCAGCCCTTTCTTTTCCAGGATCAGGAACATTATTTAAACCGATAGAATTCATGGAATGACAGTCAAAGACCAAAACAAAACCAAATTCTTTTTTCATTTCCAGGATAGCTTGTTTTAAGTATTGATGATATTGATCATAATAACCAAGCAAGATTTGTTTTTGTTCTCTATCATAATCTTTGATCTTAATCTTCTCTCCGGTCAATGAAGGAGTTTCTAGAAAATTATTTCTCAGATGCAGGGGCAAGGTTTCATCCACTTCTTTCCCCCTACCAGTATTCAATAGATAAGTGTTAAGCCGGGTTGAAATAATTATTCCTTTCCTGGTATCGTAAACCTGTTCTGTAAAAAGATCGCTCCCAATCAGCAGATCCCATCCCAGTTTCAGTCTGTCTGCACAGCTTATCAGAATATATACTCCCCCATGGGGAATTGAAAGAATATAATCAAAAGTTCTTTTCTCTGAGATAATCAAATTCTCAGTATTGATCTCTGTTTTTTCTCCAGTAAGAACATTAAGCAATTGCATCATTAAATGACCTTAATCTGGTTTTATTAAATTTTTGTTTAATAACCTTTATAATTGGATTTTAGGCTTAATCAAGAATGGCTTTTGCTTTTGTCCATCTGACTATGGGATGGCTGTTCGGAAAGTTCTGGGAAGCTACTGGAAAGAAGGAACTGATTCAGCTATCCTGGATTCTTTTATTATTAGGAGCAATACTCCCAGATATAGACTTCCTGCTAGAGTGGACCATAACCTCTGGATTCCATCGCACCTTTACCCACAGCCTTGTCTTTGCTTTAGTGATGACTGGCTTTTCGTTCCTTTTATTTTACTTGTTTGACTTTAAGAAAAAATCTGAATACTCTTCTGCTTTGGGAGTAGGAATTTTGATCCATCTGTTTGTTGATCTCATCTCCTTCCAGGGAATCCCGCTGCTCTGGCCTCTTCCCATTCATC
>JBDREV010000087.1:0-3289 GCA_043819375.1 Candidatus Woesearchaeota archaeon | reverse complement strand
ACTTTAGGGTTGGTCTCTCCAGTGTCATCTGATCCTTTGTACTGCAAGAAGTAAGTCTTGGCATCACTAGTTGCAAGGTCTGGGTCAGCAGTGCTTAGGAAGAAAGTATCTTCATCAGTAATGCTGTTGGACACATTCAATACCAATCTCTCATTGTCATCTTCTCCACCATAGACATCATCTCCAGATGTAGCGTTCTGATAAACTAAAGAAACACTTACATCTCCATCATACAACATCAATTTCAGATCTGCCTGGTCATCTCCCTCTGAGAAAGTCAAGCTAATATCTTCTTCCATAGTTGCATCTACGCTAGCCAGAGTCATATCCCAGTTCTGAGTGAACAATACTTGAGGTTCATCCATCTCTGGATTATCACTCAGCTTATCACCAACTCCCACATAGAAGTCGTCGTCAGCAGTCATGTTCACACTCAAGTCATCAATAGAGATATCTCCTCCAGATTCAGTGGATGTGATCAACACAGCAGCTTCGCTGATAGTCTCTTCATTCACTTTCAAAGAAGAACCATTGTTCAGTTCAATCTTGTCAGCTCCCAAAAAGAAGGTTGCACTGTGGATACCGCCAGCATAACTCTGGTAAGTAATCTCAGTTACTCCAATGTTGGTTCCATCAGTCAAGACATCACTTTCTCCATCAGCCAATTTGTTGGTAGTTTCACCATTAACACTGAACTGGACTTTGTTGACTGTATCAGTTGAGACTGACAACAGACTAACTTTGTATTCAGTTCCGCCAACAGTGTAAGTTTTGGTCTCCTGCTCATTCAATGTATCAGAAGCAGCTCCACCCATCAAAACCAGCTTTACACCAGTAGAAGTGTTTTCTGCTGTAGTGATGGTGAACATTTTTCCCAAAACAGAGATAGTCTTATCTTCAATGTCATCCAAATCTCCATTAGCATCGATGTCTGATTCCAAAGCTTCAGTGAAATCTAAGACATATCTAGCCATTACACCAGCATTAGGAAGCTTGTAGAAGAATCCTAAGTTGTCTTCATCGTCTTCTTGGTAAGCTACAGTAGCAGTATTCTCATTGAAATACAAGAATTGCTCATAGCCAGAAGTTCCTTTAGCATTGGAAATGCTTCCATCAGCCAAAGCGCTTAAGTCACCATCTTCCAAATAAGTCTGGATGCTGCTGACAGCTTCTCCTAACTCCAAGAAATTTCCGCTAGTTTCAGCTAGCCAGGCATCTCCTGAAATAGAGACTGTTGAACTTCCTGTTCCTTTGTTGTACCACATAGCTGTGGCAATGTCTGTCATAGCCAAATTATCAATGGGCTGAGCTGACTCACCGACAACGAAATATCCGTTAAAGACCCCGTCTGTCTGGAATGATCCAGGGTAAGAACTAAGGTCGGCTGCCATTGCGCCCATTACTGTTGCTCCTAGCATAGTTGCTCCGGCTCCCAAAGCAACTAGCCTTTTAACCACTTTTTTTATTTGCATTTATAACACACCTCCGTGTTATTTCTTTTCGCTTTTTTTCCGTTCCATACAGCTCCATGCTGCCTGAAAATCTGCAGACAAAAATTTCGAAAGACACGCCAGCTGCAGCATTTTTGAATTCGCATTCTCAATGCTGATGAGACATACCTTTTCGATTTTATCGACAGACTGTTTAACGGATTAGTCCTTAGACTCAAAATCCGTTTATAAGCTTTTCGCAATATTTTCCTTTCTAAACAACAAGAAAATGGGTTCAACCGATTAAACCTTAAAATTTTAAGCTTTCAGACTTTCATCATTGGAAAATGATTAAACCCAAAAAATAGAACAAAGTTCCATTTTTGGACTAATTGAGGAAAAACTTAAAACCATTCCCTACTTAACACACTCATGGAACTTAAAAAGATTCCCCTGCCGGATTATTTCCTAAACTTCTACCAGCAGTTAGAAAATCTAAACCCTGTCCAGGAAAAGGCCTTGCAGGCCGGACTACTGGAACAGACCTCCCAGCTGATCTGTTCTCCTACTGCTTCCGGGAAGACCTTGATCGCCACCATGGCTATAGTAAATAATATAGATAAGGGCAAAGCGATCTACATTGTTCCTCTCAAAGCCCTAGCCAATGAGAAATATAAAGAGTACAGCAGTCTTTTCCATGATACTAAGTATAAAGTAGCCATCGCCACCGGAGAGATTGATTCTGATTCACCTTACCTCTCCAGCTATGATGTATTGATCCTCACTTCCGAAAAGCTGGATTCCCTTATCCGTCACAAGGCTCCCTGGCTGGCAGAAGTAAAGACAGTAATTATTGATGAAATCCATCTGCTCAATGATCCTAGTCGGGGCCCTACTCTGGAAATTATTATCACTTTGCTAAAAACAATCATCAAACCCCAGCTGATCGGCCTTTCTGCTACGATTGGTAATCCCCAAGAACTGGCCGACTGGCTGGAGGCAAAGTTAGTTGTAGATACTTGGCGTCCGGTCAAGCTGAAGCAGGGCATCTTTCATAAAGAAGAGATAGAATTTTACGAGTGAGTGATCAGATTCACTATCTTATTATAATTCTCTATAATCCGTTCTTTCTTGTACTCTCTCAACAACTTAATCATCTTCTCCTTATCAACTAGTCCGGAACCAAGCAGAAAATCCCCAAACTGAGTCACGTTGTGGGGATTGTCTGTAGAATAACATCGCTCAAAGTCAATCAGGATTGGTTTATCCCCCAAACTATCCGTAGTAGTAATAATATGCTTATAGGGATGATGCATCTCTTCCTTGTTCACTCCTAGCTGATCCATCTTAAGGCATTGTTTTAGGACATCGATCAGAACGTTATTTACCTTCTTTTTGTTTTCTTTGTTCTTGCTCATAAAATCCAGGATAAATTCTCCTTCAATAAACTGATACACCATAAAATTCTCACCAGAGAACAAGAGCTGCGGACCGATCCCTTCCTGATTCAATAATTTCAGCCATTCCACTTCATTCCTGATCCTGTCTACAGCAAAACTTTCTTTTCTTTTCACTTTGATAGCCACTTTAATCTTACCTAACTTAGCTAGATATTTCTTGACTGAATAAGCAGAGTTGAATATTCCAGTAAAGACATCTCCTCTTTTCCCATGAGCAAAGTAACTTACTCCAGACACACCCTTACTCTCCAATTCTCTCAGCAGAGCTGATTTCCGGATTACATAAATATACAGCTCTTCAAAGAAAGGCAAATTTTTCCGTTCCAATTCCTCAGCTTCAAGCATCTTTTGATGGATCAGCTCATCAACTTTCTCCTTGTTGGTCAAGGAAGAAAAGAC
>JBDREV010000086.1:0-3153 GCA_043819375.1 Candidatus Woesearchaeota archaeon | reverse complement strand
ACTAGTCTCCGTCCAGCTCAATCTAAGGCTATAAAGGCAGGATTGTTCGAGGGAAAAAATCTTCTTATCTGCACACCGACTGCTTCTGGCAAGACACTGATAGCAGAGATGGCAGGAGTGAAGGGTATTATGGAGGGAAGGGGCAAGACCATATATGTTGTTCCCCTAAAAGCTTTAGCTAATGAGAAATTCAAGGAATTTAAAGAGAAATATTCCAAGATGTTCAGAATAGCAATATCTATAGGGGATTTTGATTCTGCTGATCCTTACTTAGTTGACTATGATTTTATTTTTACTACAAGTGAGAAATTGGATTCATTGATAAGGCACCACTGCCCTTGGTTAAAATACGTTAAAACGCTTATCATTGATGAGATACATTTGCTAAACGATCCTGGTAGAGGACCAACCCTGGAAATTTTGATAACAATTCTTAGGCAAATTTTAGCCTATGTTCAGATAATTGGGTTGTCTGCAACCATCGGTAATCCAAAGGAACTGGCAGAGTGGCTGGATGCAAACTTAGTTTTGGATTCCTGGAGACCGGTTAAACTGGAAGAAGGAGTTTACTTTGACGGAGAGGTTGAATTTTCAGAACGGTGATCTAGGCAGAAAGGCCGAGGCTTGAGATTATCTCTTCTTTATTGAATTCTTTAAGGTCTTGATAGTTTTGGCCAGTGCCCAGAAAGAGAATTGGTTTCTTTGTCACATAGCCGACAGAGATAGAAGCTCCGCCTTTTTCATCTATATCAGCTTTTGAGAGAATGATGCCGTCAATCTCAATCGCTTCATTAAATTTCACAGCTTGTTCAATACAATCATTTCCTGTGATAGCTTCTCCCACAAAAAGCTTTAGATCGGGTTTTGCTACTCTAACGATCTTTTTCATCTCATCAATTAGGTTAATATTTGAATGGAGCCTGCCAGCTGTGTCCACCAATACAACATCAACATCCTTGGATTCTGCATATTTCACTGCGTCGAATGCAACAGCTGCTGGATCTGATCCATAATCATGTTTAATCATCTTGACTTTCAGATTGTCTGCATGGATCTTTAATTGGTCTATGGCAGCAGCCCTGAACGTATCTGCAGCAGCCAAGACAACCTTCTTATTATTATCGAGGAACATCTTGGCTACCTTAGCTATGGTAGTTGTTTTTCCTGAGCCGTTTATGCCAACGAAGCAAATGACAAGGGGTTTTTTCTCTTCACATTTTTTAATGATATCAATAGTATCAGAGCTAAGGATGTTTTCAATGCTCTTTCTTAGGCTTAGGATTATTGTCTCTTCAATCTTATTCCTTCTGATGGGCTGGTCGACGATGTCTTGCTGTAAGTTGTTTTTTAATTTCTCGATAACTTCGAGAGCTACATTATTCTCAAGCAAGGTAACCTCAAGAGTCCAGAACAGGTCTTGAAATTTCTCAGCAGAGATTTTTTTTGTAACGACTTTTTCTTTAAGTTTGCCAAAGAACCCTTTTTTTGCTGGTTCGGGGATTTCTTTCTCTTCTAGTGTTTCTGGTTCTTCTTTTCCTAATTCTTCTACGGATTCTTCTTCAACCACTTCTTTTGGTTCAGGCACATCTATGGTTTCGGGAGTGCTTTCTGGTTTAATCTCTTGTTCTTCGGGTAGTTCTGCTGCATCTTTTTTAAGTGGGGTCTCTTTTTGCTCTTCGATCCTTGGTTCTTCTTTGACTTTCTCAAGGGGTTGTTTCTCTTCTTGTGGTACTTCTTTTGGAATATCTTCATCACGAATTTGTTCAGGAATTTTTTTGCTTTCCTTAGGAAGGTCTTCTTCTACTGGTGGCTGGGGAGTTATCTCTTCAGTAACTTCTGCATCTGATGCAGGAGCGATGTCTTGGATTTCAGGAGCTGCTTCTGGCTTTTTCTTGAAGAACCTCTTAAAGAATCCTTGTTTTGGCTCTTCTAACTTCTTTTCCTCGCTCACTTCTACAGGAATTTCTTTGACTTCTTCCTTTTCAGGGAGTTTTTCGGGCTCTATTGGTTTCTCAGTAATTGGCTCTTCAATCCCCTTTTCTTCTTTGACTTCCTCAATAACCTCTTCTTCTCCTGTCTCATCGATTTTTTTACTAAATGCAGAAATACCTTTCTTGAGTTTTTCTTTTAGAAATTTGAACATTTTATCCTGTGGCAGCGCTCAGGTCCTTTTCTAATATGGATGCTCTTTCAGCCAGTTTCTGGATATTTACAGCCACATTAACCTTGAGTTTTTCAAGCTCTAACTTTTGCTTTTCTATGAGTCCTTTTGTCTCTTCCAGGGATTTACTCACGACAATTTGTGCGCCAACATTAACAAGGAGCTTGTCTTCTTTATTGAGAGTAGCTTTGGCAAAGATACCATTGTTGATAGGAACAAGAATTGAGCTCTTATCCTTTAACGAAGAGAAATCGTCGATACTCTGTATGGTGGCCATTATCTCCACCGTCTGCTCATCTATTGTCTGCACTTGCTGCTGAAGCTGCTTAATCTTCTCTCCAATAAACTGATATTCCATGTATTTTTGTTGTATCGCTTTATCCATTGTTTATCTGATCAATCTTTTTTTCAACTATTATGCCCATTGGTTTTCCTTCGAAGATTGAATTTATCAATTCAGCAGTGAAATGAGCTAAATGGACAATCTTGATCTTAGGTATCCTTTTTTCTTCTGGTATCCTGACTGAGTCTGTTACAATTATCTCTTTAATATCTTTGCTTTGAAGCTTTTTAATGGCGTCTTTTGATAGTATTGCGTGGGTTGAGCAAATGTAGATATCTTTAGCTCCTCTTTTCTTCAACTCTTGTGCTGCTACTGTAATTGAGCCAGCTGTGTCAATGATATCATCTATGAGAATAGCGGTTTTTCCTTTTACCTCTCCCATCAGATGCATTACTTTGGATTCTCCGTGAGCAGGACGTCTTTTATCGATAATGGCTAGGCCAGCATACAGAGCCTTTGCTAGTCTTCTTGCTCTTTTTGCACCACCAGCATCTGGGGATACAACAACTATGTTTTCTAGATTTTTCTTACGGATATACTTGGCAAGCACTGGCATGGCCACTAGATTATCCACAGGAATATTGAAGAAACCCTGAATCTGATCTACGTGAAGGTCAAATGTGACTACTCTATTCACTCCTGATTTCTC
>JBDREV010000085.1:0-6749 GCA_043819375.1 Candidatus Woesearchaeota archaeon | reverse complement strand
ACAGTCCAGACATTGACTTTAATCCCTTTCTGATGCAGGTAGTCTATCATTTTTTTTGTCGCCAGATTCTTTCTCAAGTTCACTGTCTTAGTCTGGGCCCTTTTTATCTTCTTTAAGATTGTCTTTTTTAGAAAGAAAGAAAAGAAAGAACTGAACGGATCAAACCAAAACTGAGAAAACTTATTCTTTAAAGATTTGTAAACTAAAGCAGTGTTGATCTGGGGATTTATCTTTCTGATTATCTTTAATAGTTCAACATCACTGGCAGAGACTAAACTATCCCGGACAAACTTATTTCTGGCAAGAACCTCAGCAACTTTCCTGGCTGCTTTCATCTCTTTCACTTCTATATTCAGTTTGACATTATTTTTGGCAATATTGATCACTTCTTCAAGTGTAGGGATCTGTTCTCCCTTTCCTGCATCCAGTTTCTTTATCTCTTTCAGATTCAAATCAGAAACTCTGCCCGTTTCATCTGTGGTGCGATTGACTGTAGTGTCATGGATAATAACAACTTGTTTATCTTTAGTAAGGCGGGCATCACATTCAATCATATCCACACCTAAGGAAATAGCTTTCTTGAAAGCAAGAAGTGTGTTCTCTGGTCCATAAGCACAGCCGCGATGGCCGATCTTCAAGATCATCATAAGAAGGAAACAAAAAGATTATTTAAGCTTGTTGGAGATGATCTCCTCCAGAGTCCACTGAGCATTTTCTTTGATCAAGAGATACTGTTCTTCAAACCTTTTTCGTTTTCTAGTATCATAAAAATCAATCAGTGCGCTGTAGAAAGGACCGATGATCCATTCTAAACTCAAACCGGCGATTGCTGTATATTCCATTGATTTTAAGGCTTGTTGTTCACCTTGGGAATAGTGTCCACCAAAATAACCAACTCCCCCAGCTATGACTGTGGCTATGACCATGCCCCCAATTCGTGAGACTCTGTTAAATAAAGGGGAATGCTGTCGCATACATCTGTAGATCCCTTTGAGATACGAAGTATATTGATAAATGATCTCTCTTTCCTTTCCTTCCAGTTTATACTCCTCAAGCAGTTGATTGAGTTTTGATTCCTGCCTGTAGATGTGTGAATCCTCAACAAACTTCCTGATCTCTTCCAGGAGCTCACACATTTGCTGCTTTCTGCTTAGCTCTGTGAAGAGTTCTTTGTCCATTTTTGTGGAGATTGGGTGATTATTTATAAATTTTTGTTTAGTAACTACTTAATAGAAATGAAAAGTTTTATAAAGAGATGCCGGACTCTTGTTTTTATGGATGAAAAAATTATTGGTCTGAGCAAGATTTTGGGAAATCTAGATGATAAACAAGAATATCTTCGGTTTTTTGAAGACTGTCTGGATCCTTTCTGTCTTGGGTCGAAAATTTCTCTAAAAAGATTATCTGATCTTTATACTCAACTCCAATCTGCAGTTGCTAAAGCAAACAAAACTGAACTGGATCAGATTTTCCAGGAGACTCGAAACATCCTCCATCAGAAAGGCTATCATGAAGAGAGACTGTTCTATACTTATCAAGAACATCGTCTGATCGGCAGCACTTTTTTTGAGCAGGAGCCGGAGGAGTTCTATCAGCCTGTTAGTGTGATGATTGGTGAGTTGGAAATCTCAGAGGCCCAGAAGGCCAGAAGATTGGTGAAAACTGTAAACATCCTTGGAGACTATTTTTGTATCGATGATATTTTTGCCAGAGCTTCTTTAGAGCCGCTTGATCAGGAAGGAAAGACTGTTAATGATCCTCAAAGATTAGATAATCTGTTAAATCCTTTGCCTACAGAATACAGCAGTGATTTCCCTTTCAGAAGAGGATAAATTATTCTCTGCTCAACAAAACCACTCTACTCTCTTCCTGCTCTCCTTTCAATTTATATCCGCTGATTTCAGCTAATCTCTCAGCAAACTCTTTGACTTCTTCATGCAACGGCATATTTTCCTGCTGTAATCTTTTTCTGGAATAACCTACAAACATATAGCCCTTACATTCAACATGAGTTGGTCTCATCTTTTCCAGCACCCACTTAAACTTATTTGAATCATCCATATTGAAGCCTTTGACACAGGTAATCCTTAACACGGTGGTTTGTCCTGATTCCCTAAGAATATTCATTGTCTCCTGGATTTTTTCCCACTGTCCTTCTTCCAGTGGTTTACAGAACTCCTTGTAATTATCTTTATCCCAAGCTTCTACAGAGAGATAGATATTGGTGGGCGGCCGGTTCAATTCCACTACTCTTTTCACCATCTCCGGAACAGTGCCATTAGTTACCAAAAATACAGAATCAAAACTTTTCTCATAGAATTTTTCTATTAATTCGGGGAGTTTTGGATAGAGACAAGGCTCACCTGTCAGAGAGATGGCGGCTTGTTTAGGGATCAGGAATTCTTCTACTTTCTCTTGATCAACATTTTCATTGCCTTTGAAACCGATCAGCAACTGCCTTCTTGCCTTGATACATCCTTCAATGATCTCTTCCGGATCATCAACATCTTCCATCTCTTTAGCGAATAAGCTTTGGTCCCGCCAGCAGTGCTTGCATCTTTGGTTGCAGATTAGGATCGGGCTCATTTCCAGACATTTGCCTGTAGAGATACCATAGAAATAATGTTTATAGCAATGACCTTCCCCTCTGATCGCCCTCTTGGTCCAGCTGCAGACCTTACAGACTGCATGCTTGCCTACTTGGCCATACTGTTGTCTGACAAATCGTTCTTCTCTTTCACTGCCGGTCTTCTCTTCCATTAACTATCTTCGACAGAAGTTATTTTAAATATTTATCGGCGTTTTAGTGAGTGACATTAATAAGGCATAAAAATTGCGTCACTCACTAACTAGTAAACGACAAGGATGGTATGCACTATTTCTGTCGTTTACTATTTTACCTAGAAGCAACTAATTTTTGGTGCGCCTTGTAGATCTCTGCTGAAAGCAGGTCTGCACTAGCTTTAATACACTCAATATCCAATTTCGGATTTTGAGGTACGGTGTCCAAGGCAGTCACTTTGTCAATATAGGTCCTGTCATTAGCTGAATCATATTGGGTCGGCGTAGTAACTGCATGAGAAGTCATAGCTTCCACTCTTTTTGCCCCGTGATCCTTGAAAACCTTGGCAGCATTATTGACAGTACGACCGCTGGAAAACATATCATCAATAATGTGGTATGTGCCCTCTGAATCGATATTCTTTTCATTGATCTGACTGAAAGGCTTGAAAGTGATGATGGACTCATCATAAGATACCCTCCTTTTACCCAGATAAGCAATCAAAGCGTAAGCCTCCTCAGGAGGAAGAATGTGATAAGCACGTTCAGTAAAATTTTCTGTTCTTCTTTCAGTACCATCATCTACACAGACAATGTAATGCTTGCCTTCACCTTCGATCAGATCTTTCAGTCTTTCCTGGAAAGGCCTAAGTCTGCGTAGCACTTCTTTAGCTTGTTCTCCATACAATCCCAATTTGAATGGATTGATCGATCTTCCCGATTGAAACGGATTTATACCATGAAAGTCAATACCTAGATCTTCACATATCTGGGCAACCTTCTCTGAATGGGGGTCAATAGTGATCAATGTGTTCAGGAAGCCTTTCTGGAAATCCCGCAAGGTGAGCTTGATTGAATCAAACTGTTCAAATCTTTGTTTTTTATATTTCAGGATGCTATGCGCTCTTACATAACTAAGATAGGGCACTGCCAAAGTTCTCTGCAAAGTTTCAGTGTTTTCAATAACATCCAAAAAACCTCTCACTGCCATATGGTGATCATTTACAGAAACTACTTGATCACTTTCCGGATGAATCTTTCGGTTAGGGGTAAGTAGATGCTCGACAAGAACAACATGTTTACCCCTGATCACATCTTCCAGATAATTCTTTCCTATATCAACCTGGGCTTCTCCATCTGGGAAAAAATCGCCCACCAAAGGATGCCGGCGGTCTTTGGGAGTATTTTTTTCAATCCGATTCTTGGTGTTGCTGACAAGAATCTCCACTTGCTCCTCAAGACCATAATCTTTTCTTAGAATCTGATAGATGTCCTGGGCTAGTTCAGCAGTCTCTTCACCAGAACAAGGTAGCAGAAGCAATTTGGTATGGCTGTCCATAGCTCTTGTTTTAGAAATTTTCTATTTAAGCTTTTATGTTGCTTGAAACTTATTTCCTAACCTATTTAAAGGAAAATATTATAAAACCCTTAGATTAATGCTTCTTTATGGAATTTACAGAACAAGAAAAAGCAGTTTTAAAGACCCTGATAAAGAAGGAACAGGAAGAGATTGAGAAGGAAGGAGAAAAACTGATGATTGTAAACTCACCTTTCTTAAGCACGGTTTCCAGATTGCAGAGCAAAGATCTGGAATTTATGAAGGATGTCAAGCTTTATCAGAATTTTTTAGAACAGCTTTTAAGGAGATTATAGAACATGGCAGAAGAAAAAGACCTGCAGCAGAATTACTTACAGTTCCAGTTATTACAGCAGCAGATCGAACAGATCTCCCAGCAGTTGGAAATAATCACTCAAAGACTGGCTGATGTAGAGATATCCCAAGATGCTCTCAAGCAGTTAGAAGAAGTTAAGGAAGGCCAAGAGATCATGGCCAACATCGCTCCGGGAATCTTTATCAAGGCTGCTGCCAAAGAGAACAAGAATCTTTTGGTAAATGTAGGCGCAGATACTATGGTGGAAAAACCTGTGCAGGAAGTGATCGAACTGCTGGAGAAGCAGAAGAAAGAGATGGAAAAGACCGCAGCCAGTTCTGACCTAATGTTACAGACCTTGACTCAGGAAGCCCTGAAGATCTATGAACAGTTGGAGAAAGAATAATGTTTGGCAAGCTTAAAGAGAAACTGAAGAAGACGCTTTCTATCTTTTCTAAGAAGACTGAAGAGGAGGCAGAAGAGAAACAGATAGAACAACCTGTTGAAGAAGTAGAGGAGACTACTGCAGCTAAAGAGGAACCTCAAGAGATTACGGAAGAGAAGGAAAAGATTAAAGAAGAAAAACCAGAGCCAAAACCGATTCCACAAGAAAAGAAGGTTCCGGTCATAGTGGTCAAAGAGAAAAAAGAGATTGAAAAACCAGTGGAGATAAGAGAGGAAAAGGAAGAGATTATTAGTAAAAAAGTTGAACCTTCTGTTGTTAAAGATGCTAAAAAAGAAGTCTTAATCTTTCATGGATGGGAAGATGATTCTAACTCTGGATTTATTCCACATCTTAAAGATTTTTTAACTAAACAAGGATATTCTGTTAAAGCGTTTGACCAACCTAATACTGAAGAACCTAACTTTGAGGAATGGTTTGCTTTTGCTGAGGAAAAGATCAGTAAAGTGAATAAGGATAATCTGAGTATTGTCGGCCATAGTATGGGGGGGTTATTGTCGCTAAAAATAGCTGAAAAATATAAGATTAAAAAATTGATTTTGGTAGCTCCAGTAGGTTCAAGACCCTCTGAAGAGTATTTTAAATTGATGGGAAAAGAGTTAAGTCCTGGCGAATTACAGATCTTCAGGAATTATCAGGACAAGTCTTTAGATATCAAAAAAATAAAAGCTAATATTGAAGAGATTGCCTTTGTCTTCGGATTAAAAGACATTTGGATCAACCAAGAGATCAGGAATTTCTATATTAATTCTTTCAAAGATGTTGCAGAGATACATGTTTTTGATAAATATGCTCATATGAGCAAAGATGAAGAAACCAAAGAACTGCCGATTCTCAGAGAATTGTTCAGCAGAAAACTGAAACTGGGCTTGGTAGAACATAAAGAACCATTTCCAGAAAAAATTTTTACTCCTGCTGATCTGATCAAAGAGACTAGAGAGAAATTCACTCCTGAAGAAGAACCTGAGCAGGAAGAGCTGCCCAAAGCAGAAGAATTGATCGAAAAGACTAAACAAGAATTTTCTGAGGAGAAAAAACCGGTTCCTATCAATCTAAAAAAACCTTCTGCCGAAGATCTGGTCAAAGAAGCTGAAACAGAAGAAATTGTTGAAGAGGAGATACACATAGAAAAAAGTTCTCCATACCCAAGAAATCTGAGCCGTCCACAGAGCCTAAAAGATCATTTTTTGGAAAGATCAAACAATCATTGACTACTAAAACAATCTCTGCAGAGAAGTTTGAGGAGCTGTTCTGGGATCTGGAATTGCTGCTGCTGGAGAATAATGTCTCTCTGGAAGTGATTGAGCGTATCAAAGAAGATCTTAAGAAAGAATTGGTAGAGAAACCCTTGCCACGGGATGTTCCTAAAAAGATTGAGGAGACCCTTAAGCATACTTTGACAGAGATTCTTTCTATAAAACAAATTGACTTGTTGAAAAAAATCAAACAAAAGGAAACTAAGCCCTTTGTGATCGCTTTCTTTGGTGTCAATGGTGCAGGCAAGACCACTTCCATCGCTAAGCTGGCTTATCTGCTCCAGCAGAACGGCCTGAAGACAGTTTTGGCTGCCGCTGACACCTTCAGGGCTGCAGCAATCCAGCAGCTGGAAGAGCATGCTAAACTATTGGGTACAAAGATCATCAAACATGATTATGGCAGTGATGCAGCCGCTGTTGCTTTTGATGCCATCAAATATGCAGAGAAGAACCAGATTGATGTAGTTTTGATTGATACTGCAGGAAGATTGCATTCTAACACCAACCTGATGGATGAGCTGAAGAAGATTGTGAGAGTGACCAACCCGGATTTGAAGGTGTTTGTGGGAGAATCTATCACTGGAAATGACTGCATCG
>JBDREV010000084.1:0-6196 GCA_043819375.1 Candidatus Woesearchaeota archaeon | reverse complement strand
ATTTTCTTTGGTATAGATCTTGAAATCAACCTCTGATCCTGACTGATATCTATTACCATATTTCGCTGCATTGACACCTAACTCACGAAGCACAGTATCAAAATCAGATTGTGTAGAACTATCCCAGGCGGGAATCTTCCTTGCTAATATTTTGTAAGCCTCTTCTCTAAGATTCAGCAGCAGCTCTCCATATTCCCGGGGAGAATCTATCTTTAATCTATTGGGATAAGCAGGCCGTTTAGATTCTAACTTTAGCAATTCAGATAGATCATAATCTTTTTTTTGAGACATAGACCCTTATTTTTTTGCTGATTTAAAAACTTTTCTATTTTTATCACTTGTTAATGGTAAAATAACCAAAATGACAAACCTTTTTATATACCAGTATGTTAATCTGGATAATGCGTAAAAGAGGACAGGTCACTATTTTCATAATTGTAGGTATCTTGATTGTAGGAATAGTTATTGGAATCATTTTTCTGAGCACCTCTCTAACTAAAAAACAGCTGGAAGCGCAAGAAAATGGTCTGGATACGAATTCAGTCAAACTTTTTGTGGACAGCTGCCTGGAGAAGACAGCCAAAGAAGGAATTGACCTGGTTGCCCGGCAAGGCGGCTATTTTGACCTGCCCGAGCTTTCCACTGAGAATGCCACCACCAACACTGCGTATTATTTTTACTTCAACAAAAGTTATCTTCCAAGTCAAGAGACAGTAAAAAAAGAGCTAGAAAAATATGTTGAAACCCAGCTGCCCTTCTGCCTAAGAAACTTTGTTGATTTCAAAGGATTAGAATTTGCAGTTGGAAAACCAACAGCCTCAGTGGGATTAAATCAAGCCAGTGTTTCAGTAGAGCTGAATTTTCCCATCACCATCACCAAAGACAATACCCAGCAGACTGTCGAAAATTTCGCTGCAACAATCAGCACAAGATTATCAGCACTATACGACTCAGCAAAAGAGCTTACTGCTATTCAATTACAATACCCCACAGAGATATGTATGAGCTGCATCGATGATGTGGCGGAACAGAACCAGATCAACATCTCTGTAGTTGAGTTTGAGGAAGATGCACTGATCTTTGTTTTAAAAGATGAAACCGGAACAGATGAAGAATCGTTAAGATATAGATACGCAAATAGGTATCTCCCGCCAGAATGAAAAAAGCAATCTTGATTATCGGTATTTTTGTTTTAGTCAATCTAGTTTCAGCCCAGGAACTAGCTTTTGATGAAAATACAGATTGGAGTAAAGTGGATTTCAATACCTTGTCCTCTGCTGATTGGAGTAAAATAGACCAAAGCCAGGTTCCTGCCCAGTATATCAACCAGATACCTGCAAACAGATTAAATCTTGATGATTTCTATGGGGGAAACTTGTTGCTGGGACAGATCAAAGAAAAGCTCGGCAAGCTTACTTATGAACAGATTTCTTATCAAGGGAACATAGATAAGATCAAAGATATCAAAGATCTTAATCCCACTATCCTCAACCAATATGTGAATAATAAATACAACAATGCTCAGCTGGATATCAAATCAGGAAGCTGTATCCAAGGTTGCACGATTGTCAAAGGTATTCTTAAAAATGGAGCGACGGGAAAAAGCGTCACCCTCTCTAATTATGGTTCAGGGACTAAATTCTCTTTGCTGACAGATAAGGCCGGAACGATCCAGGCAACTGTGCAGGGCGGAACGGAGATCAAAAACATCCCGGCCACAGATGCTGTCACAATTATCTTACCTGAAGGTTCTGAGCAGGGAGTGAAGCTGCCTCAAGGAGTCTCACTGACTAAAGGAGAGCTTAATTATCAGGATGGAGAAGCCGGAGTAGACAAATCAAAACAAGTGCAGCTTTTGTATAATGGAAGAAGATTGGATCTCAATACCCAATTGAACGGAGTGAAGATCTACTTTGATAAGGTACCCAGCAATCCAGAAAAAAATTATTTAGCCTGGACGGATAATGACTTGGTTGCCTCTGGTTCAGGGTTTCAGGTGGAAATTGCTGAAAAGAGCGGATTTTTCAATCAGGAAAAGACTAATCCAGCATTGCTGCAAGGAAGCAAAGTTGTTCTGCAGCCAAAGACAGGCAAGATCATGTTTAATTTTGCTGGAGCTAAGCCGAAAGTTAACATCGAAGGTGAAGCAGTAGTAATCAATGGGAAGTACAATCTTGATTTCAGGGATGGAAGATTATTCTCAAATCTTTATCATTTTAAGGCTGACCTAGTAGCAGGCATGGATCTCACTTACCAAGGAAAGACAACAAACATCGAAGACGGCGGAAAGATAACTTACGGAAGGACTAAGCATTTTCAGATGGCTTGGACAGGAGATGTTCAAAAGGATGTTGACACGATTTCCAAAGACCTCAAGCTGCTGAAAAACACGGAAACAAAAAGATTGGTTGTCTGGCTGGAGACAGACATAAAGAATTCCGAAGAAGAAAGAGTCTTTGATGGTTCAAAAGAAATTGCCCAACGCATTATCGGGGAAAGAGCAGTGTTCATACCAATAAAATTTTCTGAGTTGAGTCAGGAGAACAACCAGCTCTTATTAGAGAGACTCGCTCAGGAAAAAAATGCGGAGATATTGGCCTTTGGTCATTCTTATGCAACCATAGATTATAAAAGAGTTGCAGACACTTATCTTCGTGAATGGAACACCTACTCAGATATCATCCCAGAAAATCAACGAGGAGATGCAAAATCCATACTGAATTCTATATCAACAGGTCAGACAAGCGGATTTACTGAAGAGCAATCAAAACAGCTGCTGAAGTTGGTCGGAGATGCCCATGAAGATTATACGGGTAAAAGCAAGAGTAAACTGTATGAAGAGAACGCTAAAGCCTATGTGTTGACAAGTGATTTCAACAGCCAAAAAACGGCCCCAGTCAGTTACAACGATATCTCTTTGATCGGCTGTGGCACCACCCAGTTATCAATAGGAAGAGACATGACCTATCCAGAATCGATCATCGCCACGATAACCAAAAGCTATGAGATCGCCAACAATGGCAAAAAGGTGAATTATGCTAATCTTAAAGAGATGCTGAGGACAGGCACTTATCAATTACCCGACAGACAATCAGCAGTAGAGATGGAGAACTACTTGAATACATACAGTGGGGAGGGTATCCTGACAAAGAGAAAAGAAGCAGGTTTTGCGGGATTCAGAGACTGGTGCGTATCTGCTCCAGGCAAGAGGTGTGCATGATGAATAAAAGATTATTGTTATTCTGCATGTTTTTTTTATTGTCATATCCGGTCTTAGCATCAGACAACCAGTTTTCTGTTTCTATAGAATATTTTGAAGGTTATCTTTCCCTTAATCAAGCACAGGTAAAGCCAGCATTAGAAGAAAATAAGTTCCAACAGGAAGGAGAACTCTTTGCTGAAATCATTTCAACAGAAGGAGATATCCTTTACCAGACTCATTTTGATCTAGAGAACATCGCAGGTTGGGATGTACTTAATATCAGTCACCCATACTTAAAGCCTAGTTTTGACTTCGACCTGAACCTGCCCTATTATCCAAACGCGAAGACACTAAACATCTATGACCAAAACAACACCCTGCTTCTATCTGTTGACCTGAGTCCTTATGCAGAAAGAGAATATTTCTTAGAAGCCAAGAATGCAACCACCACAGAAGGAATAACTGCAACTGAAGAAACAGAAGCTCAATCAGCAACAACAGTTTTTCCAAAAGAGATTATCATCGCAGTAATAATCTTTGCAATAATAGTGATCATCCTGCTGTTCTTCGCATTTAGAATCAGAAGACCTAATCCCTCTTAAGATACTTCTTATGGTTCTCCCAGTCCATCTTCAGGAAGCTTTCTTCGCTGTTAATAGAGTTTTGATAAAGAGATTTGGCAGGAATCTGTCTTCTGCATTCATCAAAAGCCTCTTGGGCGCATTCATACTCCTGCAGCACCCGGCAGGCATGTGCTAGACCGAAACAAACAGTTATTTTTTGGCGTTCGTCTAAGTTTAGATCTGGATGTGTTTCGATCAACCGGGTAGCCTGCTGATAAAACTCCTTGGCAGTTCTTAGATATTTCTTAGAATCTTGGCTTGATTCTGGGGTATCCTTTCTTTCCAGAGTTATCTTTTCCTTTCCAAACGTGATCTTCGGCAGGCTGGCTTCAATGGTCTTGACAGCCAGATCACTATAGACTGAACCTACTGTTGTTAACACAGTCACATAATCAACAGTCTGATCATCGCCGATCTTTTCCAAATCTGCTTTAGCCTGCTGCAAATTGGCCAGATAACTATTAAGCTTAAGGTGGCCATCATTATGATCCTTGGACCAGTTCTCCAATTTTTCAGTTATATTCTTTCTGATCTCTTCAGAAGAAGGGGTTTTTTCTTGAACGACAGAATCTAAACTTTGCTTAGGTTGTTCTAATCTTTGCTCACAAGTACAGCTTCCGCCCAATACAGCTAGTAAAGAAGCTACAGCAGTCAGCTCTTTTAGTATTTTCATTTTGTATTAAAATACCCAGTTATTTAAAAACTTTTCTATTTTTATCACTGATAGATGGTGAATAACCTTGTAATGAAATTAGTTCCTGGGAAAAGTTTTTTAAAGTATGTTAAATTTAATTAACAAGTGTTAAAAATAATTAACGAGTTGAGGTTCTTTTTTGCAGATCACAGTAGAAAGATCAATGTCCGGGAATATGCCCGGCTGAGCAAGATCTCTCCTCCCACAGCTTCAAAACTGTTGGAAGGATACGCAAAAGAGAAGCTGCTGAAAAAAGAAGTGTTCAGGAATTTTATCTTTTATTCTGCTAATTCAAATAATCAGGATTTCAAAGACTTAGAACGAATCTATCAGAGGGAGAAGAAAAAATGAAATGGGGAAGAAAGGGACAGATTACTATCTTCCTAATCATCGGCATAGTGATCTTGGCCATCTTTGCGGGAGTGTTTTATTTGGTGTCATATTTCCAGAAAGAGCAGCTGACTGCCGAAGAACGGATTCCTGAATCTCTCTCTATAAGTCCAAGGATAAAATTCTTTGTGGAAAGCTGCCTGCAAGAAGCAGCAATCCCTGGAATCTATCTTCTAGGAACACAAGGAGGATTCATCTATCCTGATGATATCTCTCAAGTATTAATTACAGAAAAATCCATCATCAACTATGGTTATCTGAACGGCATCAACCAGCTTTCTACTGCTAAGATGGAAGAGGATATCGCTGATTATGTGGAAGAATCAATCAACTTCTGCTTAGATAATTTTTCTGTCTTTCAACAGGAAGTTATTGTAGTAGAAGAGAAAGGCCAGCCTCAGACATCGGCAAAGATCAAGAATGGCGAGATCCAGCTCACCTTAAAATATCCGTTACAAGTTAAATCTGCCGATGACAGCATTGAGATAGAAGATTTTTACAGTACAGTAAGTCTTGATCTGGCAAGAACTGTCTCTCAAGCTAACAAGATCATTGAAAAAAATGAACCAGGACTGGATCTGGATTATCTGACCTCTTTTGATGCTTTTGTCTCTGTGTTTCCCTTTGATGAAGAGACTACAATCTACTCTCTCAGTGATGAGAAAAGTGTCTACAATGGCGCTCCGTTCACATTCATATTCGCAGTTCAGGATTTCAGCCTTAACACACCCCCAAGATTAGATTTTATCCCGGATGTTGTGCTGGAGAATGGGGGCAATTTTACTTATGAATTAAATGCAGAAGATGACGAGGATGATGCCCTAGTCTTCTCTTCAAATTCTGCAGATTTCCCAGTTTCAGAAGAAGGACTGCTCAATGTTTCAGCAGTAAAAACGGGGTTGTATTCTGTAACTTTTTCAGTCAAAGATACCTCTGGATTAAAAGATGAACAAACAATCAGGATTGTGGTGGAAGAGTAAGCTGCTGGTATTGCTGCTGGCGCTCTTGATCATAAGCAGCGCTCTGGCCCAGGAAGAGACCCAGTTAGCAGATTTCCAGCAGAATCCATCTGTCGATGATTTCAGCAAGCTGACTCTCGAAGACCAGACCACATATCTATTGTCCTTAAGCCCGACCAGCGCAGACTTCCAGAAGTATGCAGTTGAGTTCTACAAAACAGCAGCTAATGTCGGGAAGAAAGAAGAATTAGACTTCAAATATTTTGGAAATAAAGATAACTTAGGCAAAAATCAAGAATCAGATGATAAATTTTTCTCCAGTACTCCC
>JBDREV010000083.1:0-11943 GCA_043819375.1 Candidatus Woesearchaeota archaeon | reverse complement strand
TTTAATAATTTGTGTCTTAGGATAACATCTCAACCAATTGCTTGCGGGGATATCAACCCGATGTTGATTAGCAAACCGTACATCCTCTATCGAATAGAAAGCGTGGGGGTTAAATTCACGGACAATGCTGATCACTTGATTGATCTCATGACGATCTACCACTGTTATAACTACTCTAACCTTGCCATCCGGACTTTCTGCATTGATCCAGGTGATATGAAAGCCCTTATCTTCCAGCTTACGGATCAGTGGAGGGACTTCTTTACCCGTGATTATCCTGATAATCACTTTTCCGATGGAAAGCTTGTTCTCAATGATTATACCTGCAAACGTTCCAGCAGCAAACCCACCAGCATAAACTAGATAATAATAAAAGTTATTCAGATTACTAAAGATCTGATTAATGGCCGCCAGCCAGATCAACACTTCAAAGAATCCCAACAATGGAGCTAAAAATTTGAACCCGCGGGCAATGAAAATCACCCTGATCGTTCCCAAACTCACATCAAAGATCCTGGCAGTGAAGATTAACAGAGGCAAGATTGCATATGAATACCAAGGGGAACTGAACAGTGTAACGAAATCCATGGCTTCTCGAGATTAGGAAATGGTATTTAAAACTATCCAACCACAGAGCAGAGGTAAAAGAGACACCAGAAAGATTTATATATTTCTGATCCCTTCCTTTTTGAAACACTGCTTCTTCTGTTTACTTGAGAAGATTAAACCACTCGAACCTATATTTAAGGAGAAATACTCCTGCGGAGGTCAAAACATGCCACCAAAAAAGAAAAAGGCCAAAGAAGATAAAGAAGTAGAATTAGAAGATTTTGAAGAAGAGGATGATAGGTACAATTATGAAGATGACGATTACTGATTCTTGATTTTATTTTTTATTTTAATTGACTTATTTAAGAAAAAAAGCTTGGGGAGAGAACACACTCCCCTCGCTCGGATCCCTCCTCCCGGATTTTCAGGATTTAACCGTTTGAACCGGGGATTCCTCGGTCTCAGCTGATTCCTTATCATCTCAGTCTTTTGGACAACTCCAAGGAATATCTACAGCCGAGTGTTCTAGCCGCTAAACTAAGGAGGGCTGCAACGAAAAAACCTTAAGCTGTTTATAAAAGTTTTCAAAACTTTTTTATAGAGGAAAATAATCAAAAGTAAATCTAGTCAAAAAAAAAGGATAGGAGGTGAAAAATGGCTACGAAGAAAAAAGAAGTACATAAGATGAATAGAAACCTGATCGGCAGCTGGTCTTTCTTAGCTGGACTCATCCTAGCAATTGTGTTAGGATTGGGATTAGGAGGAGCTTATCAAGGCACGCTGTTATGGATAGTTTTCTTATTAGGAGTTGTCGTCGGTCTGCTGAATATTGCAACGGAAGAAGTCGGAGCTTTCCTGACCGGAGGAACAATCTTAGTATTAGTTTCTTATTTAGGAGTACAAGTAGGAATCTTTACAGGAATTGCCCCGGTGATTGCCAATATCTTAAAGGGAATCTTGACACTGTTCGTTCCGGCAACAATCATCGTTGCTTTGAGATCCGTTTTTGTGCTGGCAAAAAGATAAATTTTCTTTATTTTTTATTTATTTTTATCTGAATACAAAAAACTATATAAACTATAACTTATTTTCTAATAGTATGAAAAAGAGGATGAATATGAAGTTCAAAGTAAAAGATATGGATATAGCTACTGGCGGAATCATGATCGCTATATTGAATATCAATGATGCCCACAAGCTTGATCTCAAATTGGGTGACAGGATTATTCTTAAGAAAGACCATCAAGAGATCACTTGCATCCTGGATATTTCTGAAAGCAAGAAAGCCGTACCAGAAGGGAAGATTGGGTTGTTTGAAGAAGTTCTCGACCGCTTAAAAGTAAAACATGGCTCGATGGTCAGCCTGAAGTTTACTGGCAAACCCGAATCTGTCAAGTATATCCGAGACAAGCTCTATGGAAAACATCTCACCTATCAAGAGCTTTACCATGTCGTTGATGATATCACCAATGACCGCTTGACAGATATTGAAAAGACTTATTTTGTCGCTGGCTGCTTTACCAAAGGCTTGAGCAATGATGAAATTGTGGATCTTACTAAGGCGATGGTAGAAACCGGAGAAAGAATAAAATTCGGAGGACTGACCTTAGATAAACACTGCATTGGTGGTGTACCTGGAAACAGGACTACGATGATTGTTATCCCTATCATCGCTGCTGCAGGATTCAATATTCCTAAGACCAGCTCCAGAGCGATAACTTCTCCTGCAGGTACTGCAGATACTATGGAATGCCTGGCTAAAGTAGAGCTCTCTGAGAAGAAGATCAGGAATATAATCAAAAAAACCCATGCCTGTATGGTCCATGGTGGATCGATCAATCTCGCTCCTGCAGATGATAAGATCATCGAGGTTGAACATCCCCTCTCTATTGACGCAGAAGGTCAGCTTCTTGCTTCGGTGATGGCCAAGAAAGCCTCAGTCAGTGCAAATAAAGTCTTAATTGATATCCCGATGGGTAAAAGCACCAAAGCCAACACCTGGAAAAAGGCTACCCATCTTAAAAAAATGTTCGAGCTGATCGGTAAAAAACTAGGTATGGATATGAAAGTAATTGTGACTGATGGCTCGCATCCGATCGGCAATGGGATCGGGCCATTACTGGAAGCAGAGGATGTGATGGCAGTGCTGAAGAATGATCCTACCGCACCCCAAGACCTCAAAAAGAAATCTATCTTTATGGCTGGAGTGCTGTTAGAGATGACTGGTAAATACAAAAACGGAGCCAAAGCTGCCCGTGAGATCCTGGAAAGCGGAACAGCCCTCAAGAAGATGGAGCAGATCATCAGGGCACAGGGAAAACAGCAGAAACCGGAGTTAGGAACGTTCAGCCACCAAGTTAGAGCAGGAAAGATCGGCAGGATCAGGGAGATCGATAATGATGTGATCGCCAAGATTGCCCGCACTGCCGGAGCTCCCCACGACAAAGGATCAGGACTCTATTTATACAAAAAAATTAATGGGATTGTCAAAAGCACAGACATCTTATACACCATCTACGCTGAAAGTGAGTTCAAGATTGACCTAGCTGTTGATTTTGTCAAAAAAAATAAGGGTTATATCATCAAATGAAGGACAAAGAACTGCTGGCCCTGATCGACAAAGCATTTGATTCCACTAAAGAAGCTACTTCCAGCTGGTCCAAGCAAACTTTTGAATTGTTTGAACAGATTGAAGCTTATTATAAAAAAACATTACGCAAGATCGGCTGGCCGGTAGAAGAATCAAAACAATGGTACAGCGAACATCTTTCTGACTTTATCAATAGTCTTGGAGATGATTTGATCAAGCATTTTGAGGCAGGTAATTTTCCCCTGGCTTATCAAGAGCATAATCAGTTTGCTCTTTTTTCAGAAGTTCTGAAAGAACTAGGAAAGAAAAAAGAGATCTCTCAGGAGATGAAGGCAATCAAAAAGAATATTGTGCCTGCTTTCAAAAAGATGAAAAAACAAAATGAAAAGAAGACTACTTCTGTTCCCTTAAGATTAAGTCATCTTCCCATCGGCATTCATCACTTTCATTCCAAAAAAGAAGGGAGCATATTTTACCTTAAGATCAAGGTAGAGTTGAAAGACGGCCAGACCCTGATCAGCTATCACCGCAAGGGTTTGCCTCTAGCTAAAGGACAATGGGAGGAGGCCTGTGAAGGGAACCATCCTGCAATTGTTGAATATGTTGAAAACGAAATCTTAAAGAAAGAATATCAAACACCCTACTTAATCATCAAATGATTATCTGATCATTTTAGTCCGGTGCTGCCGAATCCGCCTGCTCCGCGTTCTGTTTCTGAGAGTTCATCTACTTCAATGATCTCTTTCTGCTCCACTGGTTGGATCAGCATTTGAGCAATTTTGTTTCCTTTTTCTATCTTATATTCCTCAATGTTTAGATTATGCAAAAGAATCTTGATCTCTCCTCGATAACTAGAATCGATTACACCCGCCATCGTCTTCATCCCATGTTTTGAAGCAATTCCTGATTTGTCCCAGATCAAACCGACATATCCTTCTGGTATTGCCATAGAGATACCAGTAGAAACGAGTTTTCTTTCTCCGGGATTGATCAGAACATTTTCATTAGAATAGAAATCCATCCCTGCATCTCCAGGATTGGCATATCTGGGGATGATCGCATCTTCGTTCAACTTTTTTATTTTGATTGTCATCTGAAAAGGAAAAAGAAGTTGGTTAAAAAGTATTTCTATCTTTAAGAATAACTAAAACTAAATTTTTCTGCAAAAACAAAGAAATCCAGTATGGGCCAATTGATCATATTCAGGTCTTAAGATATTCTGCTCCACTTTCCATTTCCGTTCCATCAATTCTTCCAGTTCCAATAACTGTATCTTGCTCCGAGATAGACCATCTAAAAAAGTTTTCATCTGCAGCATGTTGGGCAGGTAAATAACTAAAAAACCGCCTTGCTTAAGAGCCTTCTCTGCATGTGGCAGCACTCTCCAAGGCTCAGCTAAATCCAGAGTGATTAAATCAATCTCTTTCTCTTCAATTCCGTCGTAGATGCTCCCTTGTTTAATCTTGATATTCTTGAAGCCAAACAGCTTCTTGTTGTATTCCAAAGTAGAGATTAGGCTTTGATTGATCTCATAAGTAGTCACTTCCTTACAGAGATGGGCCAGATAACCGGACAAGCTTAAGCTTCCTCCTCCAGCATCCACAACTTTAGAATTTTTGTTTATCCCTGTTTTAGTGATGATCAATCCAATGTCTTTCTGCAGCACGATCTGAGGTCCTCTTTTCAGATTCTCCCATAAGTCCACAAAATTGGGTTCAATCAAACTAAACTTCTGCTTCTTGCTGGAAAGCACTTCTGTCTTCTTGGATTGTAGATCTTTACTGCTGATGATGCCCTGAGAAGTATGAAAATCATCATCTGTATCCTTGACAAGATATTTCTTTCCTGTTTTTTGTTCAAGGAGTATTCTTTTGATCATTATTGATAAAAAGAAAACAAGGTTTTTAAAATTTGCCAATAAATAAATGTTTATGACCTTCCCTAACTGGAAAAAGACTTACCTGCAGAAGTTAGATAAATCCCAGAAAGGAGAGATTGATGAACTGGTTCTCCCGCTGATCAAAAGGATCAACCAAGAAGAGAATTACTTTACCACTTCTTCCTGCTCTGGAAGAGTATTTCTCTGGACCGGCACTGACAAGAAGAACGAGGTCAAAAGGATCAGAGTCAGCCATGATCCGATTAATACAGATTTCTTCAAGGATCTGGAGCAAGAACAGGAACTGGTCTGGCTGAGATTAGAACCGTTCATCATGCATGTTTGCTGCCAGGATATAGGATCAGCCAATAACCTTTTGGATCAAGCTAGGCAGATCTTCAAGAAGTCTTCTCTCCTCAGTATCAGCAACAAGATCATCGTGGAGATCAAAGGATCCGAACTGCTGGAGATTCCTCTGCTCAAAGAAGGAGAATATCTGATCAAGGAAGAAAAATTAGAAGTTTTAATCAGCTTAGTCAATGAAAGATTAGAAAAAATAAATAAAAAAATTAACTGGTTCTTAGTTTCTTTTGAACAGGGCAAAGGTCCCCAAGATCAAAAAGATCACTGCTAGCCCAACTAACACACCCAAAAATACTAAGTAAGAGCATTTCTCTCTAAATGATGTCTTCACTGGAGTACTGCCAGCACCTGTCTGCAGCTGCTGTTGGATCTGGTTAGTCAAACTATCACTGCCAGTATATGTTGGTGTAGTTCCCTGAGACTGATAGGCTGTCAAGCAATCTCCAAGTGTAAAACTCACTGTCTGGCTGTCTTCCAGCTTGTCTTCATCACGATAGATCTCTACCTCAAATGAATAGGCTCCATTTTCAGCCTTGTTCAGATCCAAAGCAAAACCGACCCGATAGCTGTTGTCGCTTCCAGAAAATTTATCCAACTCAATCCCACTCTTCTCAACATTGATTCCCAGCTCGTCACTCCTGATACTGACCATCACCTCATCTTCATTACTGGTCCCTTGGTTCTCAATTTCCACATACATCGTCGGATTCTTGCTGCATGTCAAAGAGGCAGGGAAAGTTATCTGGCTGATCACCACATCATGCTTGTCCAGATCAACATCAAAAGTCTTAGTCTCACTGATGATCAATCTGCCGTCAACTTCCACTTCCACCAGCACATCATACTCTTCTTCATCAATCTTGTCTACATTCAGCTTGAAAGATTTATCTTCGCTATCACCGGCATCCAAGTCAAATCTGCCGCTGTCATCATCCCAGTCATCACCATCATCAATATCTTTGATTGTAACGATGATCTCTACATCTTCCAGATCACTGTTACCATTGTTCTCTACTTTCACTTCAATCTCATTCTCCTCTCCCAGCTTGAACTTTCCGCTGCTCTTGCCGTTCAGTTCAATTGAGGATATTTCTAAAAAGCTCTTCACTTGCAAATAGAGCGGGGCTGCTTTAGATCTATTGTCATAACTAAAGACAACATCTCCGATCTTGTTCTTTCCTCCTTGCTCATCAGCAGGAATATATGATCTCACTGTGATCTGTTTAGACTCTCCTGCCAATAAACTGAAAGTTCCTAATTCACTTCCTCCTGAATAGAACTTTATATTGTAATTGCTGGCTGCGGTGCTGCTCACCCGGATATTGGAAAGGGCTGCAGTCGTTCCAGTATTCTGCATGGTAAGATTATATTCTACATTCTGTCCTTCTTCTGCTTCATCGAAAACAATCTCATTGGGCAGGCTCAATTCAGCTGGCCGGTCGATCACATTCACATTCCATTGGGCAGAAGCAAGTTCTTGTGTTCCCCAGAACAGTTTGGCTTTGACCACATGCTGGCCGGCGCTGCTGCTGCTGAACGGAAAGAAATCGATTCCTGAAACAATCAAGACATCGTCAACAAACCAATCCACTCTGACTGCCATCTGGTCGGGATTGCTGACAGTAACATTCATCACTAAACTTTTGTTCACACCCATTTCCTGATTAGCAACAGGATTTTTGGCGCTGATTGTGGCCAGATCATCAGTCTGGTTCCAGGTCACTGTTGCCGTGATCTGCTTAGTCGTGCTGTTGATCCCATCACTAACTGTCAAGTTGAAAGTTTCCTGTCCATACCAGTTTTGTATTGCTGTGAATCTTATTTTTCCGCCGGTTTTCTGCAGGGAAATATTTTGGGCATTTTCTGAAAAGACCAAGCTGTTCACATCATTATCAACATCACTGGCTGCGGCGCTGACGTTAACCTCATAGTACTGATCCTCCATAAAAATGAAATCTCCTAAGAGAATTACAGGTGCATCGTTAGCAGGAACTACATTAACTACAATGTTCTCCTTATTTACCGTTGTTCCGGCGGTCAAAGTGAGATTCAGCAAAGAGGTTCCTGTGGCATCCTGGGCCAGATTTCCGCAGCTGAGCAATCCTGCGGAGCTGAGGCTGCACTGCACCAGGCTTGAGTTTGATTGGCTGACCAAAGAATAGAAGACAGTATCATTTCCAAAAGTGTAATTGGTCAGATCCACAATTTTACTGGTCTCATCTTCATTGATGGTGATGACTGGATAATTGAAACAGTCATGTTTAGTGATGCTCACCGCTTTCAGATCCTTGCTGTAGCCGCCATTATAACTCAATTCCACCATCACAGTATAGCTTCCTTCAGCTAACTTTTCAGTGTTGAAATTGATCAACTGAGTGGCGGTCTGTCCACTGGCCAGACTCAATATTGCTGAAGAGACATTCACTGCTTCAGTGCTGTCTTTGACAGTGATAAATATATCTCCCTCTGTATGCGGGCCAGTATTGGTGTACTCAACATTGATTCCAACTCCCTGATCACAGTACGTCTGACTTTTGTTATTGTTCCAGTCCAGATTAGTGATATAAGTCCCTTCAATCACCTGACTGACATTGAACAAGAAGCCGTAGGCATCTTTGACTTGGGAATCATCCTTGATATATTTTCCTCCAGTCTCCACAGCAACTGCATAAGTGCCAGTACTTACATCCGCAGGAATTTTTCCTTTGATTGTATAACTCTTACTGCTGTGAGAATTGATATAACTATCATTAAGCTGATCAAAAACAAAGTTGTAGCCGTCGAGATTATTGGTATCAACTAGATGATAAACAAGATCAGTCACAGCCATATCCAGATGATTGGTCAGGGTGAAAGACACTTCATAATCTTCTAACGGCCTGAGCACAGATGTTGCTCCTCCTTCAGCTACATTCAACAGGTTAACTTTGAAATTGCTGATCTCTAAAGTAGGAGTGACCGTAACTTTTACATTTTCTTGAATCACAGAACTTCCTTCAGTGATGTTTAAGGAGACTTCATTGATCCCATTCTTAGTTGGAAGGGGTGGTCCGCAAGTAGTAAAGACAGGATTACAATTGATAATCTCCGGATGAGTTTGGTTGACAACTGCAAATGTGAATAGATAATCCTTGTCTTCATTCAGATACTTATAGCTGCCATTAACTTCTTTTTCAGTCAGATTAACATTGATGGTCTGTCCGCTGTCCTGATAAGTGGTCAGCAATTGTTCTAATACTGCTGTCTTCAGACAGCTTCCCACTGCAGTGATATCTACTATTGCCCAATCTCCGACGTAAAATCCAGATTTGTTGAAATAAGGATTGACTGCGTAGACATAGAGGGTAGTTGGTCCATTCAGATTCTTAAGATCTAGATCAGCGAAAGTCACTCCCAAAGTTGCTCCGGGAAGAATTTGACCCAGGGTATAATCCAAAGAGATGATTGGCTGGCTGCTGAAAACAAACTTTCCGGTCTGTTCATTGAAAGTTGCTCCAGTAGCAGACTGGCTGTAGACTAGAATCTCCGGAGTGATCGCATACTGTCCGGTATTGACCAAAGTAAGGATAAGGTCAGAGTTCTTGGTGCAAGTCAAAGTGCTGTCACTCAAATTTGCTGAGGTGATCTTGATGCCTGCTTCTGCTTTGACCACTGTAAAATTTATCCTGAACAGATCAGCGAAGGTGACTGCCGGATTGATGGTGGCATCGCTCACATTCAGGTTAAGATAAAAATCACCAAAGATATTGTACGGCACCATAAAGCTGAAGGAATGACTTGCTTCATCCCCTGGCTGCAACACCCACTGCCCGTTGGTGCAGCTGCTTCCCGAGCATAAACCCTGATAAGGAAGACTGTTGAAAGCGCTGTCGATGTTCAAGCCAGTCAAGTTATCATAAACATTGCCGAATAGGCTGATATGGCCGAGGGTCTTATTGTAATTATTTCTGAACTTGAAATTGACAGTTACCTGATCACCAGGATTGACTTGAGATAAAGAGGTATAACTGACTCCATTCACCAATACATCTTTGATCTGCAGCACAGGAATTACAGTTAAGGTGAAATTATCTGCAGCAGAGTTGCCGATTCCATCAGTAACAATTACACTCAACTGATGCACTCCGATCTGACTGGCACCGGGAGTCCATAATAACCTCAAAGGGTTGGTGGGGTCAACAATCATCCCTGCGGGGAGAGTAGAGGCAGCAGTGGTGATGCTCAAAGCGCTTTGGGCATTGTCAACATCACTGACATTCAACAGCAGCGAATAGTCAAAGCTTTGCACTACTTCTGCATCGCTCACTGCAGCAATCACAGGCAGATCATTGATAGAATTGATAATGATACTAAATGTAAAATCGGCTGTGCCGATGCTGTCATTAGCTCTGACAGTACAGGTGGCCGAGCCGAAATAATTGTTTGCCGGAGTCAAAGCAAGATTATTAGTGTTAATATTACAATCTACTTGACTTTGGTTTTCAACAGCTATGGAAAAAGTAATGTTGTCCCCATCAGCATCAGCGATCAAGGTAGTTAAGTCCAGACTCATTGTGGACTGGTCTTCATTCATAGTTTGAGTGGGGATAATTCCCTGCGGGAGCCGATTATTGGCTGCGTTCGGAGTAGGAGTGGTGAAGGTGATGAAATAAGGCCAGCCGTCATGAAACCTTCCCAAAGAAAGATCATTTCCAGGACTGGAAGTGTAAGTGATGTTGTCGACAAAGTTAAAAGAATTATCCAATAAGAGGATATCGTCCCCAGCATTATTCAGCTTATTGGAGACATTGAAAAGCAGAAATCCATTCGGCTGAATGAATGTTTCTGCGCTGATCGTCACGATCATGGCTGTCGAATCATTGATGGTCCAGCCAGTCACATTTACTGCTGAAGTGTCGTTGTTATAAAGCTCGATCCATTCATTAGTGTAAACCAGATTTGGATCCGGCAAAAATTCGTTGATAGACACTGCTCCAAAGGCAATGTTTGTTGTCAGCACTACGCTGAAAATTAAAATAAATACACTTAAAAGATTCTTTAACCTCATTTTACCCACCCCGGTGATATTGATTTAATAAAAAATATTGATTCAAAAAAATTAAAATAAAAAAATAAAAGAGATTTACCTTCCTCTCACCAATAGCCAGATCAGCAAGATGATAAACACGACCAGCAGTACTCCTGCTAAACCCAGCAGCACAATCATTCCTTTTGATTCAGTGAAGGAAGATTCAGTTGTCTCCACAAAAGGAGTTCCGGATTGCTGATTGGTGTTATCTTCCGGGAAAGCGGAGACCACAATCACATCGTCAGCCTTACTCTTGTTCTCTTCTGCTGTGATGGTGGAAGTCTTGCAATCTTCGACAGTCAGTTTAATTGTCTTATAATCAACTTCCTCATCTCCATCAATGTAAGCATAGAGTTCTAAGTAGTAATCTCCTGCATCTGCTTCTTCATCAATATTCAAAGGGATAGTCTTGGAAAAGGAGTTGGTGTCATCATCAGGATCCTTGTCCATCTCTATGTCATCAAAATTGTAGTTTATACCTAGAGCGGAGTTGTAGATACTGATAGCTGCTGCATCTTGATCATTGCTGCCAAAGTTGGTCAACTTCAGCTTCAGACTGGTAGTCCGGGTGCATTTGAGCAGGTCGCTACTTAAAGTAGCGGTCTCAATCTGCACATCATCCTTGTCCCGATTAACTTTCAAAGTTATGGTCCATTCATTGGTATGTTGAGCGTTGTTGTTATCCTCTCCTCCTACAGCAATCAACAGCTCATAAGAACCTTCCTGAGCAGTGGTTGGGACATCTATAGAGATGGTGAGACCGTCTTCGCTGTCCCCGGCATCTAGATCAAAGTCTTCTTCTTCATCAATCTCATCATCAAAATCATCTTCATCATTATCATTCTTGAACTGGACGCTTAAAGTAGCATCTTCAATGTCTCCTTCATCATATTCATCATCAAAATTGTTATCAATCCTGAACTTCAGCTCCACTGTACTTCCAGGACGGACATCCTTGATACTGTCTCCATCGCTGTCCAAAGTAGTTTTTTTGTCGCCATTAACATAAACTTTGATGTCATTAAAGACCAACATTGATTCTACTCTAGTCTGAATCACATATTCTGTAGATCCAACCATCAACTTTCCAACATCATGATTTCCAGAATCTTCCTTAGCTGGAACGGTTGCACTCAGAGTAATGGTTTTGGTGGTAGTATTTCCACCCACAGCATCAAGAGTGAAACTTGTTGTAGAGAGGTTCAAGTTGTAGCCAGTGAGCACACCGCTAAAGGCCAGATTCACTGTCTCAGAGGTATTACCTTTGTTTTCAAAGGTCAAGCTGATCGGATTCAGGATCAGACTCTCATTGTCTTCTCTCAGATCACCATAATCTACATCTAAAGCCACTTTTCCGTCGGTAAGACCGCTGGTTATCTCTACGGCTGCCTGAGCAAATGCCCCTAAAGAAACCATCAAAATAATGCCTAAAAGCATCAGATAAGTTTTTTTCAATTTGTACACCCCCGAATAGTACATTAATAAGTTATTTAT
>JBDREV010000082.1:0-7464 GCA_043819375.1 Candidatus Woesearchaeota archaeon | reverse complement strand
AATGAAATTAGTTATCGCGGTGCCAATGTAAGACTGGAATATCTGGAGCAGAGTGAAACAGAATTTAAACGGTTTATCAACAGGCTTAAGGAAGAGATAAGCAAGAAGGTGAATTGATGTTATTTTGGACACATCTTTCCTTTGGGATCTTGGGGGGGCTACTGGCTCTTGATCATTTTACTGGCGGGAGTTATGTGTTGTTTTTCTTTTTGGTGTTATTGGGTGCTGTGTTTCCTGATATTGATGAAAGAGACAGCAAGATTACTCAATGGACCGGTCTATTTGGGAAGATTGTTAGTCTGCTGAACAAACATCGGGGTTTTTTTCATTCGTTGCTGTTTGTTGCTGTGGCTCTGATTATTTCAAGTGTGTTTTTGACTCAGTTCTACTCGTGGGGGTTGTTTTTGGGCCTGTGTTCCCATCTGTTTTTGGATAGCTTGACACCGGCAGGAGTTCCACTTCTGTATCCTTTTGAAAGGTTTAAAGCTAGGGGCTGGCTGAGAACCGGTGGAGTGGGAGAAGTTGTGGTGTTGTTCTTGGTGGTGGTGGGGATAGTGTGGGTGGTGTTGTGAAGGAGTTTTTAAGTGAAGGGACCCTAAAAAAAGAACCACGAAAATTATTTATAACAGAAAAGTATACTGTAGGATAAAGAGAAGTGAGTGGGATAGATTTATATATCAATCTTGGAAGGATGGATCATGGGAGAATTGGAAGAACTGAGAGCTAAATTTTTGAAGGCATATGCTAATTTGCCTGAGCCAGAAAGAGCCCAAGTTGTGGCCATTATCGAAGAAAAACCTTATTCCTGGGATGCTTCCTTTAGAGAAATTTCGGAAAAGATCACTCCTCTTGGTGAGAAGATACTCAAAAAGATGAGAATTTTGGAGATATTATGACCGAAGAAAAAATTGATATCTATCAGGAGCAGAAAAAATTAGTTCTTGCCAGATTAAGGACTTTAAGCCCCGATATCAAAATAATGTCTGGAGGAGATAAGCCGATTTCTGTAAGAGAACTTATCAGACATGTAGAAAGTGATGATCCATTTGGAAAAGATATCATCAAAGCACAGATCAAGATGTTAAATATACTGGCAAATGTATAAAATGACTAAACAATTTTTGATCACAAGGCCAAACTATGGAAAGGAGTTGCCTTACATCTATTCATTCTCAAAAGGGATCATGGCCATTGCAAAAGAGATGCAGGGTCTTCATGTTGAAGAGCTTGACAGGAAAAAAGCTACCAGAGAAAATCTTGAATCCTCACTCTTAACAAGCAAACCCAAACTGGTCTTCCTAAACGGACATGGAGATGGGGTGAGTGTCTGGGGGGACGATGATGAGATCATTTTGGATATGAATAATATCCAATTGATGAACGGAAGGATTGTCTATGCTTTAGCTTGCGAGTCTTTAGCAAAATTAGGTAAAATTGCCGTTGAAAAAGGAGTTAAGGCATATGTTGGTTACAGGGGAAAATTTAGATGGATTGTTGATCCTTCAAGAACTTCTTCTCCAGACAAAGATAAAAATGCAGCTCCTTTCAGGAAGGTATGTCATGTTCTAGGGAAAAATTTACTGGAAGGAGTTCCTGCAGGAAAGGCAGTCGAACAAACCCAAAAAGAGTATGAGAAGCTTATTAGAAATTATGGCAACAGCGTAGACAAGTATGGTGATGCTCCCTTGATCGGTCTGATGCTGTCCTGGAACCTGATGTTTCTAGGGATGGAAGGGGATGCTAAAGCTAAGTTCTGATATGCTTGTTCTTGGTGGTGTTGTAGAGCGATAACTTTAAATATCAGTTGATATTTTATAGTATCAAATGAAACGTAAAGATATCAAGGAGAGGATCCAAGAATATTTCTTTATCCATCCTACTGCTAAGCTGAGGGTGAGGGAGATTGAGAGGATCTTAGGCCTGCCCCTGCCTTCTGTCATCAGATATTGCCGGGAACTGGAGAAAGAGGATATCCTGATGATAAACAAGATCGGCGAGGTCAATCTCTACACTGCCAGCAGAAGTGAAAATTATCTTTTAGAAAAGAAGCTCTATAATCTTAAGCGATTATACATCTCGGGGATCATTGAATATCTTAAGATTGAGCTGAGCAATCCGGTAGTGGTGGTCTTCGGTTCATATTCTAAAGGAGAAGATATTGAAGAAAGTGATATTGATCTTTATCTTGAAACACAATCAAAAAAAAAGGTTGATCTTAAGAGATTTGAAAAGATCCTGAACAGAAAAATCCAAGTGTTATCTCATAAGAATATCAAAGAGATTAAAAATTTGTACTTAGCAAATAATATCCTTAATGGTATAACTCTGAATGGTGTTCTGGAGGTGTTCAGATGAAAGAAAATGATTGGAATGATTGCCTGACTGGATCCGCAAAGACTGTGACACCGGATCTGAACCGGGCTAAATCTTTGATCGAGACTGCACAAGAACGGATCAGTTTGGTCAACGAGATCAATGAAAAGAACTGCAACTTTGTCTTTGAGGATTATTACACTTCTTTGATGGAACTGCTGCAGGCCAAAGCCTTCAAAGAAGGTTACAATGTTTTGAACCATCTTTGCCCGGGATTTTTTCTGAGGGATGTGATGGGCCGGGAAGAGCTGTATCTATTATTTGATGATTTAAGGTTCAAGAGAAATTCGCTTACTTATTATGGAAGCAGGATGGAATATGAAGTCGCCAAACAGGCGATAGAGAAGTGCAAGAGGATTATTAAAGAGCTGAAGTGAATGGATTTGGTGGGGGTGGTGTTGTTTAGATCTCAACTGATCTACATCAAATGATTGAGGTGGCCACAGTTTAGGTGATTTGTGGTCACCTAAGAGCAAAAAGTTTAAATATGTGGTCACCTATAATACTGTTATGCACCTGGAAAAGAGAGCTGCTGATGGAAAGATCAAATATTATCTGACTCATTCTTATAGGGAAGGCTCTAAAGTGCACAAGTTCAGGAAATATCTGGGCCAGGACCTGAGCAAAGAAAAACTGAAAGAGAGGATGCAGATAGCGGAAAAGCTGATCCTGGAAGAGATTCACAGATATGACCTGATCAAAGATCCGTTATATTTTGAATTATCTCTGGAAGAGATAAAAGAGATCCGAGCGTTAGAGCAGGAGATCCCCTTTAAAGTGGCCCATCTCTCAGAACAGGACTGGAAGATGTTCTCAGAGATCTTCACTTACAACACTAATGCCATCGAAGGGAGCAGGTTGGACCAGAAAGAGGTAAATGATATCCTGGAGAAGGACAAATGGCCGGATAAATCGAAAGAGGATATCGCTGAAGCTTATGGGGTGGATGAAGCCATCCGTTTTATCAGGGGGACAAAAGAGCATCTCTCCGTGGAGCTGATCAAAAAGATCCATCAGATTGTCTTCAGGAATTCAAAACATTTTGCCGGAAAGTTAAGAAAGAAAGGGGAAGAAGTAGTTGTAGTTGATAATCAGGGCAATGTGGTCCACCAAGGGGCCCCACAGGCCAGAATTATCCCTTTGCTGAAAGAGCTGCAGAAGTGGTATGAACAGAACCAGAAGAAATATCCTGGGCTGGTGTTAGGAGCAGTAGTGCATAACCAGTTTGAGAACATCCATCCTTTTGCCGATGGAAATGGCCGGGTAGGGAGGATCCTGCTGAACAACATCCTGATCAAGCATGGCCTTCCTCCTCTCAACATTGATTTCCAGAACAGGATGGAATATTATGCTTCTTTGAGAGCCTATGAGCTGGAGAAGGACCTGAAACCCACTTTGAAGCTGTATGTGAAAGAATACAAGAGTTTAGGGAAGAGGATTGGGAAATAGTATGGTGAACTATTTAATCTTTATTCCAATAAGAATATTTCTATCAAGTAATTATTTATATGGGAATATTTTCTGAGTAAAGATGAAAGTGCCTAAATCATTCAGAGCAGAATTGGACAGGAGAGAATGTCAGGAGAAAAAGAAAAGATTGACAGAAATAGAACTAGAGAGAAAAATAAAAGAACAGCATAAAAAATTCAGAGAAAAGGAATTTCTTAAGATAAATGAAAAAATAGAGATCTGTAAGAAGATCTTTTCTTGGAGAGAAGAATTCCTTAAAACTAAAGAGGGGATGACGCTGTTCAATAGATCAGGAAAAGAATTGTGGGTATTCTCCGGAACCTGGGCCAATCAGCGCAAAAGATATGGCTGCTGGTCAAGGATCTACTTTACAGACAAAGCCATTGATTACTGGCAGGGATACAAATGGATGGGGGGAGGAAAGGTTTTCACCTTCAGCAAGCCTGAGCTGATGGCTGAGAAGCTGGATTATGTTTATCTCAAGGAATTTTTGAAAGAGGTTGAAGACAAGAGCATTTTCAAAAGTATTTTGGAATTTAATCACTGATTTTATTTATACTTAGAAAGAATTCTAGTGTAACGGGGGTACCTGGAAAAAGAAAGGATGGAACTCTAATCTTCGGAAAGGAAAGACTGATGGAAAGTATTAAATAAAATCGGGGGCTCCTTTGAACATGGATAAAATATTTTATGTTTTGGGTATTCTTGGTGTTGATATTCTGATGTTCAATTACTCAACACCAATTTTCCATGGTCTTAAGTTTATCACTTCGTCTATGTTGTATCTCATAGGTCTTAGTATGTTTTTGGTTTGCCTCTATCACTTCCTATTTTTTGGTAAAAAAAAATGAAAAAAGAAGAATGCCCATGCCTGCGAGTTAAGAGGAATTTAGAAGATCCAAAGAACAGCAGAGTTCTGCTTGGATGCAGTCTTGGGTTCTGTGGCATGTTTGGGCTTACAGGATTAATTTTCTATTATCAAAATGGAAAACCCCTTCAAGTTTTATACATGGCCTTGTTTTTCTGTCTGATACCCGTTTTCGTACTATTAAAAAATATCTTCATTGAACTTTGGAAGAAGGCATCTAGTTAAGCAATCTTTATATAACTAAAAAATTTACTTCTCTTATGAAAGCAATCCTCTTTGATCTGGACAACACTTTGATAGACTTCTTGACTATGAAGAGACGCTGCACTCAGGCAGCTGTCTCTGCCATGATCAAAGCTGGTTTGAAGATGGATTACAAGAAAGCTTATTCTGTAATGTTTGAGATGTATAAAGAGCATGGTATTGAGGATCAGACCATCTTCCAGAAGTTCCTGAGGAAAATGGGTAAGGTTGATTATAAGATCTTATCAGCAGGGATTATTGCTTATAGAAAAGTAAAGGTCAATGAATTAGTTCCTTATGCTGGAGTTAAGGAAGTTCTGAATTCTTTGCAGAAGAAAGGACTGAAGCTGGGAGTGGTGTCTGATGCTCCCAGACTGCAGGCCTGGTTAAGATTGACTGAAGTAGGCCTGGTTGATTATTTTGATGTGGTTCTGGGTTATGAAGATACTGGAGAGATGAAGCCTTCTCCTCTGCCATTTAGAAAGGCTCTGAAAAAGATGAAATTGAAACCGGAAGAAGTAGTCTTTGTTGGAGACAATCTTCGAAGAGACATTGCCGGAGCCAGGAAAGTAGGCATGAAAACTGTTCTGGCTAAATATGGGCAGATTAAGAAAGGGAAAGGAAAAGCAGATTGGGAGATTGAGAGTGTCAATAAATTATTGAATCTCATTGAGAAT
This sequence comes from Candidatus Woesearchaeota archaeon, assembly GCA_043819375.1. Lineage (GTDB taxonomy): Archaea > Nanobdellota > Nanobdellia > Woesearchaeales > GW2011-AR9 > JBDREV01. Next base: position 1,833 of record JBDREV010000082.1, on the reverse strand, counting down.
ATTAATAAACAAAAACTACTTCCTACTTAAAATGGAATTTTATCAAATAATCCTCTTGATTTTCGTATTCTTAGCCCTAGTCTACATTGGTTTTCTGATCGGTAATTGGGTTGCCAACAAAAAATGGGAAGAAAAGATTCCTTCCATAAGAGAAGATGCAATCAATCGCTCCCGGGCAGTCCTGGCCGGACAGTTCTCTGAACAGTTAGCTCCTTACCTTCCTGATTTTCCTTACAAAGCCACTGAATGCAGATTCATCGGCAAACCGATAGATTTCTTGGTTTTTACAGGTATGGATGAAAAAGAGATCACTGAAGTCAAGTTCATAGAAGTGAAGAGCGGGAAATCAAAGCTGTCTACCCATGAAAGAAAGCTGAGGGATATCATCAAAGGAAAGAAAGTCACCTGGGAAGAATACCGGATTCCTGAAGAGATTACAACTAAGAAACCTTAACCCAGCCAGCTTCTGATTAACAGATATTTGTAATCCATAATACAGAACACAAATAAGGCTAAGAAAAACAGTGTCCACCAGATCTGGATCAGCCCCTCCCTCTGTCTTGCATTCATCAGAACATCACCTGGGCAGTAAACAGATCAACAACTAGCCAGATGACAAAGAAGAGCGTGGGCCCCAGCAGATACCACAGTAATGTTGAATATTCTTTCGTTTTGACAATCCGGATGATCACAAAGATATTGGCAAGCAGATAAAACAACAAGCCAAAGATTAACGGATGGGGAAAGTCAGCCATAAAAAAGCGGCTATAGAGCCCTAGTTCTGCACCGGGTTGAGTGATAAGTGTCAACTGTGTGGAGATATTCCTGAGAATATTCAGGGAAGCAAAGATCAGGATCAAAGATAGTATCGGAGAAAATATTGCAAAGATTGCCTCTGACCGGGAAGAAGCATTCAGTTTTTTGCTGAGATTGTGCAGATAATAGCCGAAAAGCAATCCAGTTAAGATAATCAAGAGATAGCTGAGGATCAAACCGGAAACAACACTGAGCAGTATGATGATTGCAGCCAAAACCAAAGCAATAGAACCTAAACCTATTAACAGTGTAAAAGACACTGAAAAAGGAATCTTTTTGATCGCTTGAAAAGCCTCCTGAATCTCCTGGGAAGAATAGCCCTGCTTATTCAGCGCAGCAGTCAACTCTTTTTCCGAGCGTCCTGGCTGGGACTTGATCCACTCCACCACTTCTCTATTCACCATGTTTTCGGTAATACTTTGTTGCTTTTAAAAGTTGTGCTGAAGAAAGTTTAGTCGGGGAGGAGATTGTTTTTAAATAAGTTTTTGAATTCTTTAATGTCACTCTCTTTGATTCCTTTCTTCTTTAAATCTTCGATCATCTCCGGCAGTTTTAATTTCCAGTAGGATTTATAATCAACCCTTTCACCACAATAACCACAATAAGTATTTCCTAACTTATCTGCATTAATCAAGACTATCTTTCCATGGCATTTCTTACAATCGTGAATTTCAGAGAATCTTAACATTTTTCTTTCTGTTTGTCTACATTACAAACAACTTAATTTTATAAAAATTTTGGAAAAATCAAAATTTTTTAATTTACGGTGCTGGAAAAGCTATACCGCGCAAAATCACATTTAAGTTCCTAAAAGACGAAACAGCACACAAAATTTAAATACTACTTTGTAATAGTAATAACATGATAGTACGCAAGCGTAATACTTTAGCTTTCTGAAGTTATTTCTTGATTTTATAGTCTATTCTTAATTTATATTCTCCAATTACGAAATCTATTTATAGATGTAGTTACTTTGTAACTACATGCAAAAAAGAAAACCAATCCGGATGAAAATGG
>JBDREV010000081.1:0-4564 GCA_043819375.1 Candidatus Woesearchaeota archaeon | reverse complement strand
AAAAGCCAAAGAATATTTTGGGGAAGCTAAAGCTAAGATAACCTTAGATGAACGGAAGGAATTTGAAAATGAATGGTCCGGCGCGTTTATTGCTACCAACCAAACTATCTGGAAGAACTTTCGGCCGATGTATCGCGGCAGGGAAGATCCTGGCAAGATGCATCTTCTGGCTACCAATCTACCACCCCTGATATTAGCCACAAAATTAAACACACTCTATCACGGAGGTCCCCTACAGAACGGCAACAATCTCTTTGGAGAGACTGTGGATGAGCTGGCAGCAAAGATCAGGGTAGATTTTGATCAGGAAAAGATCCTGCAGATGGCCGGAGAGTTCTATGTGGCTAAGACTGTGGAAATGGAAGTGGATCGAACCATCAATTTTCTTCAACCCAAGAATAATCAATGAAAATCAATCGAGCCAAATACAAAGACTTGGAAAGATCTCCGGAGTTCAATCTCAAAAAAGAGTTTAAGGAAGATTTCTTTGGCAGTTCTCCAGCTCCTTTCATCGGCAGGTTTGGCTATCCAGATATTAATGTTGGGATTTTGGGAACACAATTCTCAGAAAGGACTGGCATCTATGATGCACCTAAAGAGTGGAGCTCCAGGAATTTTTCAATTAATCGGATTGCCGGGATGAGGTATGAGTTGGTGAACAGCAGGCAGAAAGCTAATATCTTTTCTAGAAAGGGAAAGTTGATTGATGCTGTACAAGAGATCGGCATGGCCTCTAAGCCAGTGGAACTGGAAGTGAATCTGGAGAATAGGCCCAAACTAGAACTAAAGCAGGAAAGCGAGATTGTTCCTTTCGGTCCGGCAGGAAAATTAAAGAAGATCAGGATAACGGAGAACACCAGAGTTGATAACCGGGTGGATCGGGTTGTTTCTGATTCTGATCTGAAAGCTGTTGCGGGAGTGTGGGAGCTTTACAAGAAAGGCTTTGATGAGAATTTCCTTACTAAACTTATCTCAGTAGGAAATCTTGGTGTGGGCAAGAACAGGAAGTTTGTACCCACCAGATGGTCAATCACAGCCATTGATGATACTTTAGGCAAGCAGTTGATCGAGGAAGTGAAGAAATTTCCCGTGGGTGATTATGCTGTACATTTTGGTGGGCATTTGGGCAACTATTATTTAGTTTTGATGTTTCCGGAGATCTGGAGCTATGAACTGTTTGAGAATTATCTGGATTACAAAGTGAATCCTTGGTCCAAAGGAGGTAACTTTTATTCCACAGATTACGAAGGATTCAACGGCCGGAAGAGTTATGCAGAAGAATGCGCGGGAGGTTATTACTCTGTACGTTTGAGCTGTGCAGAGAAACTGAAAGAACTGAAACGGCAGGCTGGCCTGTTGGTATTAAGGTTTATCACTCATGATTACAATATTCCTTTGGGAGTATGGGTGACGCGGGAAGCTTCTCGCAAGGCTTTGGTGGAGAAGCCAATCACTTTTTCTTCCAAAGAGCTGATGCTTAAATATGCAGCTGAATTGATCAAAAGAAAATTCAATTTTGAGCTGGAAACCTTGTTGAAGGAAAGCCAGCTGCTTAAAAATATGAAAGAGCAGAAGAAGCTGTCAGATTTTTGAGATAATTACAACTCCTCTTTCTTTTCCATCCCATTTGTCGTTCATCGCTAGTTCTAGTTCTGAGATAGAAGTGTTCCAATAAGCCTGGCTGTGATAAGAAGGATCACAGATGGTCAGCTGATCATCGTTGATTGCGCTGATCGAAGAGAAGTGTCCCCAATTGCGGTCAGGAAGGTAGGCTAGGCGGTGGAAGTTAATGATGATGTCATTGTCTCTTTCAAGATTTTTGGTGATTAATCCTTTAAGATCATTGATATCATTTATTTTAAACACTTCTGCTTGAAGAGAATACTGTTTCAATAGGTCATTGATTTCAGCAAATCTTTCCAAAGGAATGCCCGCATCAGAATCATCAACCACAAATTCTTGATTGAAAAATTTTATTCGTTGGGAGGAGATCTTAGTTCTTATCTTAGCTGCAATCTCTTCCTGCTCAACCCAATGCTCTCTTCTAAACAGGATCATCTGCAAAGAAGCAGCACCACAGCAGCAGGGCTTCCGTACTAGGTGTTTGTAGGTATGTTTTATTTCCATTTAAAATAAAGAAAAAAACAATCATTAAATAGTTTACGATTCAATTGATGTAATTGTTCAATGTTTTTTCTTTCTGGTCCAGTCTTGTTTGTTGAAGACAATGCCTGTTTTCATAATCTATCATAAGGGCTTTCTGCATCAACTTTATTTTGAAAAGCAGTATGAACATAAACCATCGTTGTCTCGATCCGACTATGCCCTAACAGCCTTTGGAGTGTTGTAACTCGATTTCCATTTTCGATGAAATGGGTGGCAAAGGAATGCCTTAAAGTGTGAGGATGCACTCTTTTGTGGATTCTTGCTGTTCTGGAAGATTTTTTGACAATCTGCTGGATGGTACTGACACTCAGTTTCTTCTGACGGCAGCTGGAGAATAAGAATTCATACGGAGCAAGAGTGTTCTGCTCAATCCATCCTTTCAATTCAGGAGTAAGTTTTTTTGAGATCACAAACTGCCGATCTTTTTTCCCTTTTCCTTGCCTGACCCAACCATAACCTTCCTCCAGCTGGAGATCTTTTACTCTCAGGTTGACTAATTCGCTGACCCTCAATCCTGCAGAATAAAAAAAGCGCATCATTAAATTATGTTTTTCATTCTTAATCTCATTGAAGAATCTGGCAGTCTCTTCTTTAGTAAGGCACTCCGGCAGGCGCTTGGCTCTTTTGGCAAATCTAAGCTTGAGGGTAAGCCTTTTCCTTAAGATCTGTTCATAAAAGAATTTCAATGCGCTCAGATGTACATTCAAAGTGCTGCTGGAAGCCTGTTTCTCTACCATCCCATCTAAATAATTCTGGATATCCACTTTGTTTACGCTTTTGGGTTCTTTACGGCAGATCCTGAAAAATCTGTTTAAGCAGTGATTGTAAGTCTGGATAGTCTTGGGGCTGTAATTCCTGCGCAGGCATTCTTTTCTGACTAATTCATTAATTTCCATGTATCTTTAATGGTCAAACTAAGTTATATATTATACCCGCACTTGTCCAGTTGTCCACTGCCTTTTTAAGAGGGGGCTGAAAACTTAAAATTTTTAGGTTTCAGAGCTTAATTTAGTGGACAAAAGCAGCAGGAAGTGGTTGTCCAGTGCCCCCCATCCAATTTTTTCCTTATTCACCTGCAAATGTTCTTTTATTCTACGAGGAAGTTAATTGAGCTTTCCATTAAAATAGAAACCTACATTGACTACCTCTTGAGTAGATTTATCAAACATTTGAGGTGAAATAAAATGGAAAAAATTGAAATTGTGAACAATGTCTGGATGGAAAGATTCCTGTTGCTGAACGAGTTTTATGTCCAAGGTAGGATTCTACTGAAGATAAACCGGCCCATGAACCAAAAGCTGGCCATCTGGAGAAAAAAATTTGATGAGTTTGTCCTAACTCTAGCTGACCAGGATCTTACCATCAGAAAGCTGATTGAAAAATGAATTTTTTCTTTTTCATAATCACAAACAGCTTATGACGCAGTGAATTCCAGCACTTCAGCCCCCAAAAGCGTTAAATATCAACAAATCAGCATAAACAATGTTAAATACAATTGAGAAAAATACTAATTTACTTTATGAGGGCAGGACTTTTAGAGCACAACTCTTTGAGAACTAAACAACTTTTAGCAATTTCCAAAATTATTTATCAAATGGCATAACACGATTTACATAATCTGCTACTTTATTCCTAACTCTAGATAATATTCCATTTTCATGTAATCGGGGCACTAACGGATATGTTGCATTTCTTCCAAATGGTTCTAGTGTCGCAACCAAAGCAACATACGCCATATTTGACAAAACTCTAGTTACTGGATTTGGATGTGTTAGTGGAGATCCCATAATTGCATAATCTAAATCAACAAAAAGACGAGGGTCATCAAGAAGCATTTCTACTTCTCTTTGATATTTAGGATTATTCCACCCAGCATTTCCAGGAGTAAATTGTTTTGCAACATATGGACGTGCAACAGCACCATGAGAAATTGCTCTAGAAACAGTATAAGCGTAATTTTTGGCAAGACTTCCAAGTGAATCTTCTGGAAAACCCATCACCATTAATATTTCTGGAGTAATTCCAACCTCTCTACATTTGTCAAAGCCTTCATCAATTTTTGATAAACTCTTTTGTCTTTTATGTTGGCTCTTCCAAACTTTTTCAGTTGTTCCATCAATACCAAATCCAACAACTTTAACTCCAGATTGTGAAATTAAATCATAAAGTTCAGGAACTCTATCTAATGCTCTCAAAAAAGAATCAATTCTTGCTAATCCTCTTAATTCATATTCAACTCCAGAATCAGCAGAAGTTCTTGCAAAAACCTCTAAGACTTCACCTAAATTTTGTGGACTTTGGAATAAATCAAGAGATGACAAATACATAGTCATTTTACTAAGACCAAATTCTTTTGCTTTTTCAGTCAATGCTCCTAATTCATCAGCCACAACTTCTG
>JBDREV010000080.1:0-2007 GCA_043819375.1 Candidatus Woesearchaeota archaeon | reverse complement strand
GTGAGCAGATGAAAAAGATTATTCCTATTTTATTCATACTCTTATTATCAAACTTAGTTCTGGCCCAGCAGTTACAAGCCCAGTTCCAGAATGGTGATGTTAACTGTGATGGTAAGTTAGATGTGGAAGATGCCTTGATGGTGGCCAGGTTTGATTTGGGTTTGAGGACATTTTCTACTACCTGTACCGGAAATGTTGGTGTTTATGATCCAGCAAAGATTAATGAAGAATTAATGAACCAATTTAAGTTAGGAAACCAAAGTGGTTATCAATATGGTTTAGCAGCAGGAAAAGGTTCTGTTGATCTGGTTGGTGAATATGAGAAAGGAAAAATTGATGGAATAACTTTAGTTACTGTGGATCCGACTAAATACCAATTATACACTGCAGATTATGTTCAGGCTAATCCTTCTTCATTTCAATTGTTCACTCAAAATGATCTAACTGCTTCCAAGCAAGGACTTTACACTCTCGACTACTTCAAACAGAATGCTGCAAGTTTAGGATATCTCACCACTGCAGACAAAGAGGCTGCAGTAAAAGCTGCAACAACTGGATTGTACACACTTGACTACTTCAAACAGAATGCTGCAAATATGGGTTATCTAACAATTGCAGACAAGGATGCAGCAGTAAAAGCTGCTACTGCTGGCTTATACTCTTTAACTTATTTCCAACAGAATCACCAATCCCTTGGTTATTATACTACAGCAGAAGTTAAGGCCTCCCCTTCAACATTTGGATTACTCACAACTGACAGATATCAAGAAGGTTACTCTGCAGGACAGACAGCAGCAACAACCACTTACAAAAACCAACTTGATGCAGCCAATGCTCAACTGGCACAGAAAAACACCCAGATTGCCACTATGACTACACAATTGAATAATCTGCAGATAAGTTATAGCAACCTCCAGACAACAATCTCCACCCAACCAGCAGTCACCACAATCTCTACCCAACCACAATTCAGCACTTTTGGTTATGCAGGCTACCAAGAACTCCCTCCAGAACAACAACCAGTAGAGAATCAAACCGGGTTTTGGGGATCAGTCAAAGACTTTTTGATGTGGAGATGATTCCTTAGGAAACTTTTATAAATTTTAAGAGATATAGTAAAAGCATGACACAAAAATTTACCGTGATAATTGAACAAGGAGAAGATGGCTATCTTATCTCTGATGTGTTAGAACTGCCTGGATGCCATACCCAAGCTAGGACTTATGATGAATTGATCGAGAGAACTAAAGAAGCAATTTCTTTAATAAACCAGGAAGAAACACTTAAATTTCTAAACTGATCATTCTTTTAGTAATTTTTAACAATCTGCTGTTTAATCACACCAAAAAAGTATTCCAATAAGTCTTCTCATACTCTTTGGACATAAAGGAGAACAGGGGCTGATAATTTTCCATTTCTACACTTAGCAGATTTTTTTTCAGAGATTTATCTGCTGTATTCATTACATTAAGATATTCTTTGCGTAAGGTTTGGGGAATAATCAAAGGAGGATAAGCATGTGTTAGCAGGATAAGATTCATCAGGATCCTTCCTGTCCTGCCGTTGCCATCAGAAAAGGGATGGATATTCTCAAATTTGTGATGAAAAAAGATTGCCAGGGCTAGGGGATGGATCCTTCTCCTGTTTTGATCATACCATTCCAGCAACAGCCCCATGTCTTCCCGAACATATCTCCCCGGGCTTGGTTTGAACGGCTGGCCTAGAATATGGATATCATGGGTACGATATCCCTTTCTTACATCAATGCTTTCCAGTAAATCATCATGCACCTTTTCGATCAGATCTGAAGAAATCTCCTGCTTTTTTTCCAACAGTTCAAAAAAAACCGTTTTGGTGTTCTGCAGGTCATACACTTCCCGCAGAGTTTTGTCTTTGGGAAGGATATTTTCTGTAAGTAATCTACTGGCTTGTGAAAGGTTGATTGTATTGCCTTCAATTGAAGTGCTGCTGACTGCAAATTTGATCAAAAAAAGCAGATAGATCTCT
>JBDREV010000079.1:0-2391 GCA_043819375.1 Candidatus Woesearchaeota archaeon | reverse complement strand
CATTTTACTAGATCATATCTCTGTGCCAGTTTCAAAGCTTCTTCATTGGTAGGATGATTGATTCCAGAACAGACAATCGCTTTCAGTCCAGCCTGTCTGGCTCTTTCGATGACTTGGTCTAGATCCGCTTTGAACTGTTCATGAGTTAAGTGACAATGGATGTCAATCAGGTTCATAGATAAAAGCAGTTTCCCCAGCTTTATATTTGTTTTTGTTAATATGTTCTTTAAAGGATAAAAATTTATAAATCAACAAAACTAAAAGCATTTATTTTGAGGTAAGCACATGCTGGGCAATCATAAACGATTCCCGACATATAAAAACTGGAGGTTTTTAACATGCCAATATTAAAAATAGATCTGTATAAAGTCAATGTAGAAAGAAAATTAGATGTTGGAAAGGTCAGCGTCAATATCAACAACAATATTTCTATCAAAGATGTCCTGCCCACCAAATTAGATCGGGATGGGAAAAAAGGACTCAAGTTCAATTTTGCCTTTGACTGCAAATATGAACCGGATATCGGAAGTATAGCTATTGAAGGACAGGTTTTCTTTGTGGAAGAAGCTAAACTGATCAAAGAAGTCCAGGACAGCTGGAAAAAGAACAAGCGCATCCCTACAGAAGTGATGGAGCAGGTGCTCAATGTAGCTTTGCATAAAGGCAATATCCAAGCGATCAAGGCTGCAGAAGAAGTCGGCTTGCCTAGTCCTTTGCCTATGCCTACAGTAGGAAGGAAAAAGAAGTAATTTATTTAAACTTGTTTTTCTTTTTGTGATAAAAGATGGTGAATAAACTCTTACTAAACCTAGAGATTCAATTAAAGGGATTGCTAAAAAGGTTGGAAGGTTATCATGAAAAATTCTCTTTACATCCAGAAATAAAAAAAGGTTTCCATAAGATTGAAACCAATCTCATCATCGCCCAAGAGAAGCTTAAAGCGAGAGATTATAACTTTGTGGTTAACAATATCGATGAGATAGGGAGAGACATAAAGGCTTTGTACGACCCCACTTTATCCACAGAAAGTAAAGGCGAGTTGATGGATTTTGGAAAAAAGGCCGCTGAACTGGTTACAGAGAGTAATAAACTGAAGCAGATGACTTCTATAGCTTTGGCCGTGAGAACAGAAGTCATCGAACAGAAATTTGCTGAATTGGAAGTTTTGCTGAAAGAAAGGAAGCAGATTGCGATCATGGCGAAAGCAGCAATCTTGGTAAAGATGATCGATGATTTTAATAAGAAAATCAAGCTGGCTTTGAACTATTTACAAGAAGTCAAAAAAACCTTAGAAGGTGAAGAAGGCCTGCTCAACGTTTTCTCAGGATTATTCGAAAATATGAGATTTATCTATGATAGGATCAGAGAGCTCAGCGAAGACCGGCCAGAGTTGAAAGGCGCAGAGATTGAGCTGAAAGATAAATGGAATGAGATTATCAATCTGCTCAGAACTCCGCTAGAAAAGCTGGCTAAAGAACAAGGTTTGTTTGTAGTTTCAATGAGGTATAAAGGAGCAGTAGAAGGAATCCAGCTTAAATAAGATCTGGAAGTAGGAGTGAATCCCAGGCAGTTTCTCTTTCTCTCTTATTTTTAAGAATATGTATCGTGCTCAGCAATTCAAGATTTTCTCCTAGATAACTATATTTTCCATTTGATTCCAGCAGATCCAGATGACCTTTCCCCACATACGGCCCTAGATCTTTAGGTAAAAAAACCCGGTCAACAAAAAGATGCATCTTCTTAAGATGTAGTATACTTGCATCAAGAAGTTCTGTTTGATAATTAAAATCAGAATAAACTGCAGCAATACTCTTACAACAACAGTCAGCTTCTCTTCCTTTCCAGAGAAAATAAAAGTCTTTTCTTCTTCCCACACTTGTCTTCCCTAACTCGATGTCAATCCCTTCAAAAACATGATGATAAGGATTGTAATGACTGGCAGACAGGAAATCCTGATTGAACTTCCCCTCAAAAGATAGTTTTATTTCGTAAAGTTGGTCAATCCGTTCAGATAAAATAATAGCTAAGTCTGACATCTTATCAAAGGATACTCACCCATTTATAAACTTTTCCGAAGTAGTATCACTCTGTAGTGATTACCACCCGAAACTGCAGAATTTTCGGTTTTTAAGCTTTAATTCGCTTTTTGTTGTCTTAAATTTTTGCGAATTGATTTTCTCTCTTTTTGGCGCAATCTGAAAGTCGAATTCTATTGCTCTAATCTTTCTAAGCAACAGGTATTCAGTGGTCTTACATCTATTTAAACTCTTCCTTTATTTTCGGATTTTTTGCGTCAACAAAATTTAGAATGTTTTTTATTCTTTATAACAGAAGTACAGTTTATTTCTCCTTGACTATTTTTCACAAAAGACACCTAATTGTTTCCTATAC
>JBDREV010000078.1:0-14859 GCA_043819375.1 Candidatus Woesearchaeota archaeon | reverse complement strand
TAATGCCTGCTCCAGACCAAAAAATCTTAGTAATAAAAAGATGAAGGAGACTAAGAACAGGCTGGAAGCTGCACTGAAAATCGGTGCAGGAAGGTTGAAAGGGAAATCTAAGGCCCAGAAGATATCTGCTAGCATGAAGAACAAAGCCAGGAGAAGGATAATCCACAGGCTGGAATTGAGTATTTCCACTGCTGTGCTAAGAAATGGAACCTTAGCGAAATAAGCGACAATATTGATCAATAAGACCACTGCTAAGAAAATTAGGAAACCGATCAACTTAGACCAGATTATGCTCCAGACTCTTCCCAATTGTCCCATATTTATACTAAATCAAAGACTATTATAAACCTTGCGATTATTACCGTTACATATTTAAATTACCTAAAAATAAGAATGCTATGGATTTCAGAAAGGAACTCAGCAAGATTTTGGCCAAAGAGACCAAGCTTCCGGAGAAAGAAGTCTCTCAATTGTTGGCAGTGCCTCCAGATTCTAGATTGGGAGATTATGCTTTTCCCTGTTTCAAGCTAGGCAAAAATGCTAAGGAAGAAGCAGACAAGCTTAAACAGAAGATCAAGCTGCCTAAGTTCCTCTCTAAGACAGAAGTTGCCGGGCCTTATCTTAATTTTTATCTTAATAATTCCATTTTAGCTCAAGATACACTCACTAAAATTTACCAAGAAAAAAAAGATTATGGAAAACAAGATCAAGGTAAAGATAAAAAGATTGTGATTGATTTCTCCAGTCCGAATATTGCCAAACCTTTCGGTATCGGCCATTTGAGAAGCACAGTGATTGGCAATTGTTTATACAAAATATTTCATGCTTTGGGCTACCAGCCTCTGGGAGTAAATCATCTCGGAGATTGGGGAACCCAGTTCGGTAAACTGATTGTGGCTTACAAGAAGTGGGGAAAGAAAATACAACTGGAAAAAGACCCGGTCAAATATCTCTTGGAATTATATGTCAGATTTCATCAGGAAGCAGAGAAAGATATCAAACTAGAAGAAGAGGCTAGGCAATGGTTCAAAAGGCTGGAAGATGGAGACAAAGAAGCTACTGCTCTCTGGGAAGATTTCAGAGAATTAAGTTTGGAAGAATTTAAGCGGATCTATCGCTTGTTAGAAGTTGAATTTGACAGCTATCATGGAGAAGCTTTCTATAACAATCTGTTGGACAAAACTGTCAAAGAGATCCAGAAGCAGATCAAGACGGAAATTTCTGAAGGTGCACTAATTGTCAACCTTAAACAATACAAACTCCCCCCTTTGATGTTGAGAAAATCTGACCAAGCCACCACTTATGCTACTCGGGATTTAGCTGCTGTCCTTTATCGTCTTAAACAATACCAGCCGGAAAAGATAGTTTATGTGGTTGGCTCTGAACAGAAGCTGCATTTTCAGCAATTGTTTACAACTCTAAATCTGCTGGGCCATAGTGATCAATTTGTGCACGTTGATTTCGGGCTGTTCCAGTTCCCAGAAGGCAAGATGTCTACCAGAAAAGGCAATATCATCTTTCTGGAAGAGGTGCTGGACAAGGCTATCAAGCTGGCAGAACAGATCATTGAAGAAAAGAATCCAGATTTAAAGAATAAGCAGGAGATTGCCAGACAAGTAGGGATAGGAGCGATCATCTTTGCTGATCTCAGCAATGATCGCATCAGGAACATCACTTTCGACTGGAAAAAATTCCTTTCCTTTGAAGGTGAGACTGGGCCTTATCTGCAATACACTCATGCCCGATCCTGTTCTATCCTCAGAAAAGCCAAGACAGAACACAACTTAAGTATCTCTGCTAAAGTAAATTTTGAGACTTTTGATCAGGAAGAAGAATTGGGGGTGGTCAAGCTGCTTTACCAATTCCCGGAGATCATTTCCAAAGTCGGAGCGAGCTATAAGCCGCATCATCTGGCCAATTATCTGATCGCTCTGGCCCAGGCTTTCAATGAATTCTATCACAAATGCCCAGTCATCTCCGAACAGAAACAAGTGATGAAGGCCAGATTGCTGTTGGTTGATTGTGTGCGCCAAACACTAGACAATGGTCTGCAGTTGTTAGGCATCAAAGCTCCGGAAGAGATGTAATCATTTAGTTATGTTTGAAAGTGCATTCTTCTTAATCTAAAATAATTAAAAGGCCTTCTTTTGAGCTGAACATATGAAGAAAAATATTGCTATCATTGGTTGTCAGAATGGAGATGAAGGAAAAGGAAAAGTAATCACTTTTGTAGCTCCGATCCTGATCAATCTGGCGGACGGACAAGAAATTCTGTCTTATCGGTTTCAAGGAGGAGGCAATGCTGGCCATACTGCTATAATCGGAGAAAAGCGCTATGCTTTACATCAACTCCCTTCAGGAATAATCCTTGCTCAGACATATGGCCTGTTAGGAAAAGGAATGTTCATCGAACCTAAAGGATTAGTCAAAGAGATCGAAACAATCTCTTCTTCAGGGATAGTGATCGATAAGAATAAGTTGGGGATATCTTCCAAAGCACATATTACTTTAGACTATCATCTTAATGACGATCAATCTTCTTTTAATCTCGCTGAGCATACCAGTACAGGCAATGGAATAAAACAGACTGCTAGAGATAAAGTCAATCGTACTGGTATCAGGTTTGTAGAGTTTTTGGACCGTGACTTGATGATCAAGATCCTCAAAGAGAAAACCTTTCCACAGGGATTGCCGGAGAGATATAACAGCTATGAACAATTTGCTGATTCCTATGCTGAGGAAAGAAACTTCCTTGCTCCTTTCCTGGCTTTAGAGCATGAAATCTTCAACAAGTTTGATTATGCTCTGGCTGAAGGAGCGCAAGGACTGATGTTGGACCTTGATGATGGCCAGTATCCAGGCATAACTTCTTCCAATCCTGCACATCCCACACACCGTCCTGATCTTTATTTGGGTGTGTTTAAGATGTATCTGAGCAGTGTAGGGATAGGAGATCGGCCTTTTGTCACTGAGATGGACGCTGATCTGCAGAGTAGGTTGATTCAACCTTGGGGAGAATTTGGCACTACCACAAAAAAACCAAGGCACATCGGCTGGTTTAATGCTGTAGAGGGAAAATATGCGCTTGAAAGTGCCCATCTTGATGCTTTGGCTGGGACCAAGCTGGATGATCTGGAACTGCTGGCTGAACTTGGCGAGAAGATCAAAATCTGCGTGGCTTATGAGATTGACGGAAAAAGGTATGATCGATGGGAGACAAATTTTGATCGTAGGGATGTATTATCCAAAGCAAAACCGATCTATGAGGAATTTGATTCTTGGGAGAGAACAGTCGAAAAAGATGGCCAGACTTTGACACCAAACGCTCAAAAGTATGTAAATAGTTTAGAAGAGTTGTTAGGGAAAAGATTCTCTTTGATCGGTGTTGGCCCGGAACAGAAGCAGATGATTGTCAGAGAGCAAATTATCTAAAATGGTCAATCCAAACATTCTTTCACAAAGATATACAACAAAAAAGATAAATGAGATATTTTCAGAAGAAGGAAGGATCCTCGCAGAAAGAGAGTTGTGGATCGCAGTGATGAAGGCACAGCAAGAGTTGGGCCTTGATATCCCTTCAGAAGAAATAATTAGGTATGAGCAAGCCAAAACAGACATGAACCTAAACCGAATAAATGAGATTGAGAAGATTACTAGACATGATGTGAAAGCAAAAATTGAAGCCTTTGTGGAAGCAGCTGGGGCCCAGGAACATATCCATAAAGGGATGACTTCCAGAGATTTGACTGATAATGTGGAACAGATGCAATTTAAGAAAGCTAGCCAGATCATTTTTGGGAAGTATATCTCAATCTTGAGGCATTTTCTAGACAAGGCTAAAGAATATCCCCAGACAATAACTTCAAGAACTCACCATCAGCCCGCCCAGCCAACTATCTTGGGAAGAAGATTCTCGATGTGGGCAGAAGAATTATATTTCAATCTAGAGATATTTGAAGATTTTTTAAAAAATTATCCTCTTCGTGGTATCAAAGGGCCAGTAGGAACGCAAGCTGATCTGCTTGCTTTGTTGGGAGATGAAAGAAAAGTAGAGATACTTGAAGAGAAAGTTGCTAATCTCCTGGGCTTCCAGAAGACATTAAGTTCTCCCGGCCAAGTTTATGCTCGAAGTCTTGATTACCAACTAGTCTCACAGCTGAGTTTTCTGTCTTCATCTTGCGAAAATTTTGCCTTGACTATGAGGCTGATGGCTGGCTCTGAGCTGGTTACTGAAGGATTTAAGGAGGGGCAGACTGGTTCCAGTGCTATGCCTCACAAGATGAACACTCGCAGTTCAGAACGGATCTGTGGTCTCGGAAAAATAATCAAAGGCTATCAAGACATGGTCTCTAGATTGTCTGGTGACCAGTGGGAAGAAGGGGATGTTTCCTGTTCAGTGATCCGAAGAGTGGCCTTACCTGATTCTTTCTATGCTGCTGATGGATTGTGTGAAACAACTCTCACCATTCTTAACGAGATGGGCATTTATCCTAAACTCATTGAAGCAGAGCTAAATAAATATCTTCCTTTTTTGGCCACAACTAAGATTTTGATGGCAGCAGTAAAATCTGGTTATGGAAGAGAACAAGCCCACGAAATCATCAAGAGACATGCAGTGCAGGAAGCATTGAAGATGAGAGAAGGTGAACAAGAGAATTTAATCAATCTTCTCTCTGAAGAGTTTAAAGGAATTGATATCTGTGCGGCGGTAAGAGATACAGGATCTTTATTGGGCAATGCTTACCGACAGATAGAAAAGATTGTTGAAAAGACCGGACCCCTTTTGAGAAGGTATTCTCAAGAAGCTGCTTACGAGCCGGAAGAAATAATTTAAATAGTAACTTTTTTTCTCAGCTTAAATGACCTACTTCACCATCCTCTGTCAATTGAACAACGGCTGCATGGGCTGCTGCGGACATGGCTTCAGATTAAAAGAGAAGATCAAAGAAGCCATTGATAAAAACACAGCTGAATTCAAGCAGCTTAATCCTCAGACTGCGGACGAGCTGCTGAAGTTTAGAGACCGAGCCCATAAATGGGATCTGCTTAACGGAGTCTGTAGGAATCTGATTGAAGACAATAATCACTTTTTCTGCCCGTTGCATCCTGCTAGGAACGAGGGAAAAGATTTACGAGAAGACCACTGCGAGATCAATCACCTCTGCCAGACTGCGAGAGAATTTAATCTGTGGGAAAAAGAAAAACAGGAAAAGTTTCTAGAACTTGTTAAAGAAAAAGAGCTGGATAATCTAGATTATTCCATCCAGATAGATAATAATTCTTTGCTGAAAGAGTTCAAGCGCTTAGACCATTGACTCAAAAAAGCTCAAATTTTTTCAATAGGTACAGGCTGAATAAGATCTCAAAAGAAGAGGTGAGCATGCTGATGATGCTTAGAGAAGATGTTACTCCTCCAGAGAGCATCCCTTTCCAGGAGAGTACTAATCCAATGATAAAGAAGGTTACATAGCCAACCAGATGATAGATCGGCAGCACCCAGGTGATCTTTTCCAACCTGTCTTGTATAAAATGCGCCCAGGCAAAGATGTTGAAGAAGAAAAAGAGCAAAGCTAAGATTGAGATGATCGCTTCGTACAGCACCAGATTGAAACCAAACAAGCTGGTAAGCCCGTCAAGCAAGCCAATGATTCCAAATACCAGGGCAATCCACAGATAGATCCCTAAAAATCTCTTTTTTCTGGCCATATCTAGATTAAATCAAATAACTTTATAAAAATTATCTTTCTTACCCTGCCGATGAACATTGTCAAAGTACCTTGCAGCTTTTTTGATGAGAACTTAGGCACTAAAGATACTCCCCAAAAGGTTGTGGAGAAATTAAAGAACTTCCAGTTTAATGAAGATAATACCCCTGTACTGTTCCAACTAAAAGAGATCGAAGAAACTGAGAAGATTTTTGAGGAAAGCAAAGGGTTTTTTAAGACTGCAGAAAAAAACCTGTTTGTCGGTGGAGATCATGGGGTCACTCTTCCCTTGATCAAAGCCTTTACAGAAAATTTTAACAATACCGGAATCATCATCTTTGATGCCCATGCCGATTGTCAGGATGAGCAGGATTTAGTTCCTGCTTTGATCAAGAACAACCTCATCAAAAAAGAGAATATTGTGCTGGTTGGTCTGCGGAACAGAAGCATCAAAGAGCATAATTTTCTTCAGCAGAACAATATCAAACAGTTTTCCATGCGCGAGATCTCCATGGAAGGTAATTTTGAAGTATCGGAAAGCATCATGTCCATTGCCAGAAGATTTGATGCTTTGTATATCTCAATTGATGCAGATGTGCTGGACCCTGCTTTTGTTTCTGTGAACTGCCCTGAACCTGGCGGGATGACTACTCGGGAACTGTTGTTTTTCCTGCACCGTCTGAAACGGTTGCGGAGCTTTAAAGCAGCTGATCTGACTGAGCTTAATCCGGAATCTGCTTTGGTGGGAGCGAAAATTATTGCAGAATTATTCTAATCTCCTGATAAATTATTTAAATAGGCTTCTAATCTGTTGATTGTGGGCCTATAGTCTAATGGATACTTTGCGTTCAGCCAGGGCTGAGCGTTAGCTGAAAAGGACGGCCGGCTTCGGACAAAGCTGAGATGAAGCGAAAGCAGAATTGCTTTGGTGGGATACCGGTTGATTTGGGTTCGAATCCCAATAGGCTCATATTTAATAAGATATATTCTGGGAATGCTTGACGTTCAAAAAGATAAATTTTGAGTGATATTGTTTATGAAAACTATTAAAAACAATCTTTGTTTACTGGGATCATGGAAGAAATCATTAAACTCAACAGAAGATATGTAGATCAGTTGGCTGAAGTAGATTTTGAGTCAGAACATCCTGTAGATGCTCAGAGAAACTTGTCTAAAGCTAAAATGAAGAGATACATCTCCTTGAGATTTGATGAAGGGAAGGAAATTTTCTTCGGTTTAAAGAAAGATAAAGAGCTGATTGGGTATATAACCCTGAAACCTTTCTTTCCTGGATGGAAACACTGTGAAATCTATTGGTTGGCTGTTAAGAAGAAATTCCAGAGACAAGAGTTTGGGAAGAAGTTGGTCTGGTATTTGGAAGATTATGCCCGAAAAAAGGGTTTTAGAAAAACCTGTTTGTATACTGGTAAAGATATGAAAGATGCCCAAAAATTCTATCAAAAGATGGGCTATAAATATGTTAATGAATTCCCCTGTTTTTATGGTTTTGAAACAGGCAATACCACTGCTGTTCTGTTGTCCAAAGAACTTTCTCAATAAATTTTATATAAGTAGCTCAATATGGAGATAAAATATGGTCCTTGAGAAACTAGGAGACTCCTTGAAGAACACTTTAGGTAAGATTGCCAAAGCGGTTTTTGTAGATGACACACTCATCAATGAACTAGTCAAGGAGATCCAGAGAGCCCTGATCCAGTCTGATACTAACATTAAATTAGTCTTAGAATTAACTAACAAGATCAAGGCACGGGCCAAAGAAAAAAATCCTCCTGGCCCGACCAAAAAAGAGCAGCTGGTTAATATTGTCTATGAAGAGTTGACTAATTTCTTAGGAAAAGAGACTAAAGAGATCCAGATCACCAAAAAACCAACCCAGATCCTGCTTGTGGGTTTATTCGGTTCTGGTAAATGCGTTTCTCCTAATACCTTGATACCGCTGTATAATGGAGAGATTAAAACAATTGAAGAGATTTATACTGAAGCACAAGGTAAAAAAATAAGTGTAAGTGAAAAAGAAGGCCACAGGATAGAATTTGATGAATCTTTGTTGTTGCAATCTTTGGATTTGGACACATTAAAAACTGTACCAGGCAAAGCAACTTCAATCTGGAAACTTAAAGCAGCTGGTTCTCTCCTCAAGATTTATTTAGACAACGGTCAGGACCATTTTGTTGAAGTTACCCCGGAACATCCTTTTTTTTATCCTAAAAAATGGAGATATTAAGCAAATAAGAGCTGACCGGTTAAAAGAAAAAGATTTGGTTGCTATTCCTTACAGCCTACATAAAAATTCTCAAAAAATAGGTCTTTGGAAAGAACTACTGAAGAACGAGGATTATATCCTACATGGACCAGAGTTTACAAAAAAATCGGTTCGAACGATTAAAAATAGATTTGGCACCTTGACCAATGCACATAAATCGTTAAAATTGAAGAATACTCTCTGTAGCTTGACTGCTATGTTAAAAAGAGGTTTTATCCCCTTTGATTTAATCAATGGATTAGAACTTAATTTTTCTCCTTCAAAAATAAAATTAAAAGAAAGAAAAACTCAAAAATATCTCAAATTTCCTAAAACACTTTCAAAGGAATTAGCTGAGTTTTTGGGATATTTGGCAGGGGATGGTTATATTAATAAAAAATATGTAGAGATAGTAAATCAAGATTTAGAAGTATTAAACAGAATACAAGAATTATCTAAAAACTTATTTGATCTGAGGAGTATTAAGAAAAAAGAAAAAAGAAGAGCATCACTTTATAATATTAGAATAGTATCAAAGACTTTAGTAACTATTTTAAATAAACTTTTTGGTTTCCCCATTGGTGCCAAAAAAGAAAGATTAAAAATTCCAGATTTGCTTCTTCAAACAGACAAAAAAATATTAAAAGCTTATATCCGGGCGTACATGGATTGTGATGGGTCTGTGGCTGTTAATCAAAGGACTATTGAAGTGACTTCGAGAAGTGAGCAGCACATTAGACAACTACAAACAGTTTTGTTGTATTTTGGAATCTCTTCTGCTATCTCCCTAAAGAAGATTAAAAGTAATTATTACACTCGTCTGAGTTTGTCTGGAAGAAGTTGTGAAAAATACGCTAAAGAGTTTGGTTCTATTATCAGATATAAGAATGGTCGGTTAAAAAATCAAATAAAGATTACTGAATTACAAGGTGATGGCAAAAAAGATATGTTGGATGTAGGGACTTTGTTGTTTGATTTACGTGAGTCCTATGGAATCACAATTAACAAGATACAAGAAGCTGTCAATTCTTATGGAAATTATGAAAGGCACGGTTTAATCTCAAGAGATAGTTTAAAAAAAGTAATTGAAAGGATAAAACGGTTGTCAAGAGAGAGATCTTATTGTGACTTTACTGAAGTATTGGGTAAACTAGCTAATAAACATTTAGACTATTACCACATAAAAAAAGAATTTAATTTTTCCAACCCTTATTTAAATTCCCTTCTCGGAGAATTGAAGAGGAGAGCTTATGTTGTTCACAATAGTCCAGAACTATCTACTACCGAGTTAGGCAAGAAGAGATTAAAAGAACTTAAAAAAATACATAAAGAAGAACTTCTTTCAGCCCTTGAAAAATTATCTAATTCTGATCTTAGTTGGTCCAATGTGGCTAGGATAGAAGAAAACAAAAAAAATAGGTGGGTTTATGATTTTACTGTTGAAAAGCACCATAATTTTGTTGCTAATAATGTAATTGTTCATAATACCACTACTGCCGGAAAATTAGCTAAATTTTACAAGAAAAGAGGCTATAAGATCGCCGTTGTGCAGACAGATACTTGGCGTCCTGCTGCTTACGATCAGCTAGAGCAGCTTGCTAAACAAGTAGGAGTTGATTTCTATGGGGTCAGGAACAGCAAAGATCCGTTGAAGATCTACAAAGAATTCCAGAAAAAGATTGGAGATTACGATTTAGTTATTGTGGATACTGCAGGAAGAGATGCCTTATCTGATGAATTGATCAAAGAACTGAACAATCTCAATAAACTGGTTAAGGCAGATGAAAGATTGTTGGTCATTTCAGGAGATCTGGGACAGGCTGCCCAGAATCAGGCGGAAGCTTTCCATGACACTTGCCAAGTTACTGGGGTTGTTGTAACTAAACTGGAGGGTACTGCCAAAGGAGGAGGAGCTTTGTCAGCTTGTGCAGTAACCCAAGCGCCGATCAAATTTATTGGTGTAGGAGAGAAGATTGATGATCTGGAATTATTCCATCCCCAAAGATTTGTGGGCAGACTGATCGGTATGGGGGATATTGAAACCTTATTAGAAAAAGCACAGGAAGCAATTTCTGAAGAGGATGCTAAGGATCTAGGTGAGAAATTTCTGAAAGGAGATTTCAATCTACTTGATCTCTATCAGCAGATGAGCTCTCTGAAAAAGATGGGTTCTTTGAAAAAGATCATGGAGATGATCCCTGGGTTTTCAGGGATGAAGCTTCCTAAAGAGATGCTGGAAGTGCAGGAAGGAAAGTTAGAGCAGTGGAAGATTGCGATGAGTTCGATGACCCGGAAAGAATTAGAGGATCCAGAGACGATCACTGCCGCCAGGATTGACCGAATCTCTAAAGGTTCTGGAATCTCTGTGGCTGTGATCAGGGAATTATTGAAACAGCACCGCCAGGGCAAGAAGATGATGAAGATGTTCAAAGGAGAACAGGACATCAACAAGATGATGAAGAAAATGAAAGGCAAGATGCCTAAGGGATTGATGTGATTTTTATTTCTTAATCAAAAAAACTTTATCATTCTTTCTGACTTTCTGATCAACTTTCACAGAGACAACCATCCCTTTCTTAGCAGTCTCTAATTTTCCGTTGTCGTCATGGATTTCAGAAACTACAACTTCAACATAACCTGTGGTGGGACCCACAAAACTCAATCTGTCCTCCACAGAAAACTCCTCAGTCTCAACTTTAAATTCCGCCACTTTTTTTTGATCGTAATAGTTGCTCACCTTCCCTAACTGGCTTCTTTTGGTTTCACTCTTATTACCATATGAATCGCATCTTTCATGATGTGGATAGTCAACTAAAAAACCGGTGGAAAAATCTTTATTGTAAACTTCTTTTAATTCCGCCATTAATTCAGAAGTCAACACGTAATTGAATGTACCTTCATTAATCGCATCCAAGGCCCGACGATAAACAGAAACAACTTTATGGACATAAGCAGCACCCCTGTTCCTTCCTTCTATTTTCAGGCAGTCAACTCCAATGGAGATAAGTTTTACCAATAACGGCAAGGCACAAAGATCTTTGGCACTCATCACAAAATTATTTTCCATCTTCATCTGCTTGCCTTCTTCATCTGTAACAGCGTATTCTCTACGGCAGGGCTGCAGGCATTCTCCACGATTGGCAGATTTATCAAATAATTCGTAACTCATCAAACATCTTCCTGACAAGGAAATACATCTGGCCCCATGGATGAACACTTCTATCTCCAAACCAGATTTTTCTTTGATCTCTCTGATATCCTCCAAAGCACATTCTCTTGCCAAAACAATCCTAGTAACACCAAATTCTTTCCACAGTTTAGCAGATTCAGAATTGCTGACTGATGCCTGTGTGCTGAGATGGATCTCTACTTCTAATTCTTTACATCTCTTGATCACAGCCAGATCCCAGCAGATCACTGCATCAACTTTAGCTTCTTTTAGAAGTGATAATGTTTTATCTATTTGCTCTAATTCTGTTTCAAATATGATTATGTTAACAGTGCAATAAGCTTTGACTCGATTATCGTGGCAGTAAGAAATAACTTTTTCAACCTCTTCCAAAGAAAAATTACACGCACCTGCCCGCATGTTGATACCTTTGATGCCGAAATAGATCGCGTCTGCTCCTGCCTGAACAGCAGCTCTCAACATCTCCCAATCTCCTACTGGTGCAAGAAGTTCCATTTTATAACTCGATAATCTTCCCTTTCTTTCCCACATTGATAACTCTGGTCTTGCCAATCACTTCTTCAATTCCTTCAGTCTCATGAACATGGCCACAGAGATGGAAATCCGGTTGGAATTCCATCACAGCTTTACGAACTCCTTCGCTTCCTGGAAACAATCCCAACCCTA
This sequence comes from Candidatus Woesearchaeota archaeon, assembly GCA_043819375.1. GTDB lineage: Archaea > Nanobdellota > Nanobdellia > Woesearchaeales > GW2011-AR9 > JBDREV01. The sequence continues at coordinate 3,035 of JBDREV010000078.1, read as the reverse complement.
TCAGGCTGTCTTTAGGTTGAATATGGGTGATCATGATCTTCTTTTTGATATCTTTGAGGTAATCATGTCCTTTCTTTAATGTATCAAAGAAATCTTTTTCATTCAGTTGGTGCAGACCCACATCTCCGTAACCGCAGCCGAATATACCTACATCACCTTTTTTCAGTACATAGCCATGGAGATTCTTGATTCCATATCTTTCCACTAAAAAGCTGATCTCAGCCATCCCTTCATGGTTGCCTGGGATTAATCCCACTTCTAATCCTTTCTCTTTGAAAGGTCCGATCAATCCATCTACAGAGCCGTCAAAACCTACCAGATCCCCAGCCAAGAGCACCAGATCAACTTTCTCTTCTGCTCCTCTCTCAGCCATCTTTCTGACAAAAGTCCTGTCTCCATGGATATCGCTTAAGGCTAGAATCTTCATAAAACTTGTTCGCTAGATACTCACTCCCTTAAGTTGAGGAAAGCGAACTTTCACCTCCTGTTACCAGTGTGATGTTGCGCTCTTGGATTGACTGTTTATAGCTTTCACAACCATTGAGGTTCAGTGTCTCAAGTCTTGGTGGCTTTATCGCACCGACAGAATACCTTTGAAGCAAAATTTCTTTTACTTTTTTGTAAGGAGTATACAGACCTATCTCAGAGTCGTTTTTTCTCCTTAAGATATTCAAAGCACCAACTACATCAGCATGTTCACTATACTCACACATAAAGCAAGTAAATTCCTCACTATGTCTATTATCTCGATGGACATAGCCACAATTTGGACAAAGTTGTGAAGTATATGCTCTGTTTTGGTATGCTAACTCAATACTATTGAGTTGAGATATAAATGTGAGTTTTTCTTTTAAAAATCCTCTCTTCCATTGATTGAGTAATCTGTTTGACCTTTTGCTGTATTTCTTTCCATTATCGAATCTGTCTAATTTTTCAAGCACGACAATTTTTAGTTTTGGATTTTTAGACACTAATCTGTTTACTGCCAGATTAACATTATTTTTTATGGTATCTTTTGCTTTTCTTTTGCTCTGATTGAACTTCTTTTTGCCAAGATTATATTTTTCTAAATGTTTAATCTTTTTATATACTTTTTTGTCTTTTGTTTCTGTCCATTTCTTATGTAACTCTTTTTTCAAGCCATACAATTTATTTCTTTGTTTTTGTTTCTTCTGGAATTTGTCATCAAGTTTCTTTTCTAGATCATTCCATTTCTCACCGTACATCTGTTTGTTAGAATCGACTAACAAAGTTCTAAATCCTTTATCAACTCCTATCTCTTGAGTATTATTGCTCTCTCGTATTTCTTCTTCAATTGGAAGATGAAGATTAAAATTGCCTTGCTCATCAAGATAAACAATAAAACAACCTTTTCTTTTGTTAAAGAATTTTTGAGCCCATTTATTTGGATTGAAAGGAATAATAACTCTTTTGCCTTTGTTGATGGTTGAGATCTTAAGAACATAACTAAATTGCTTTGAATTTTTATATTGCTCAATCTTTGCTGTGACAACATCAGTCCTTAACAATGGCTTCTTTAATTTTGGGAGGTTGTTATTCTTAAACCCGTGCCTTAAAATTCTATGCAGATACTTATTTAAGTATTCTGTTCTGGTTAGGTTAAATTCTTTATCAACAGCAACTTTCTTTCCTGACATTACTGTTTTGATATATTTTGGCTGTTTTAGTAAGTAGAACAGGTAATGCCTTTCTTCCTTGTCTTTGATGTGATTATAGATTTTTGCTTTACATCCTTTTCTGATTAAATCTAATCTATTATTTAATAATGTAACAGCATAAGCTAAAGCGTTGGTTGAATAGTTAGAAGCGATCCTTGTATCTTTGTTTTCTGGTTTGTATAAGCATTTGTAATTTAGTTTATCAAGATATCTACATCCAGAGAATCTTGTTATAAATTTATTAACTGTTTCTTTATACACTCCCATAGTAGAAAGTAACTCGTCTTTCTTTTTTTGAGTTGGATTCAATTTTACCTTGATTGTTCTTTGCATTTCTTAATTAGCTCTTGATTATCTCATCAAATGTTTCTCTTTTGTTCCCCCCCAGCATAACATTCTGTGGGTCTTTTCTGATATTTTTAATCATAATAATTGATAGTAACAATTACTAATCTATAACTTGCCTTAAGGAGGATTCATTTTGGGGCAGGTTATTTTTACTAATTTGATCTTTTATTTTATAAATTTTACTACTAAATAATAATAAATCTATCTTTTCTTCAGTTTCAAATCCAAAACCAGATCTTCCAACTTCCTGAGATCATACTTCACAGAATCAAACTTCCTTCTGATCTCATTTTCCCGGAAATCAAACTTGAGCAGCACTCCGTAGATTCTGTCAACTAATTCCTTGATCAATACTACTTGCTCCACTTTTCCCTTTCCCGCCCAGAAGACAGCTTTCCTGACCAGCTCTCCTGGCAGATCACATAATCCTAAGATGTAATGATCTGTCCGGATCTTTAACTCTTCTGCAGTCATCAGCCTTTTTTCCTTGATAAATCCGTAATAAAGCAAAGCCTCTGCATATTCCTGTATGGCAACTTTTAAGCTTCCTTCAAACATCAAAGCCGGACTGTGCTTGGCAATCTCTTCCAGCTTCTTCTTCTCTCTTTCAATCTCTTTGATCAAAGCAGCTGCATCTTCTAGTTCATCCCGATGTACAGCATAGATAACTTGCTTGCTCAATTTCAGAACATCCCTGCTTTTCTTGATCAATCGCTCCCGTTCTGAATCATAATCCTGCATCTCCTTTCTGAGTTTTTCAAATTCTTTTTCGTTTATCATGATGTTCTCTTTGAATGATTCTTTATTTATAAGGCTTTCTCTGTCTATCGACTATTATTATCTTAGAAAGCTTTATATATTATAAAATTTTAATCTCTAGCTGTAAAGAGGTAAATAGATGGCTGATAGCGCGTTCAGAGGAGCTTTGTTATTCTTAGAGAAGATTGGAGTCTATGATGTAATTCTCCCTTTCCTGTTAGTTTTTACAATCATGTTTGCTATCTTGGA
>JBDREV010000077.1:0-2449 GCA_043819375.1 Candidatus Woesearchaeota archaeon | reverse complement strand
AAAAAAGCACAAAATTATTTCCCAGATGTCCTTCTGCGATTAAATAAGCCAATAATTTAATTTCGCATTCCTTAAGAGAATTATCACCAAACACCCCAATTCTCCGAGGTGTAGCTATTCTAGAACCCAGGTTTAGTTTTTCTGCAGGCATCCACCCTTTAACTGTTAATAAAGGGTGTTCAGGAGTTAGTTTTATTGTTTTTCCGCTTCTTAATTTAATTTCTAAGAGTTTATCTACTGTTCGCTTGAAGAAATTTGTTTTACAATTCTCCGTTATTCTAAAATCATTATTTAGGGTAAAAATATTATTTTCATTATTTTCGAGTTCTTTTATCTTTTTTAATCTACCATCATCTAATATGATTTCAGTATCTCCATGCAAGCACTTTCCGCTGCCTCTCTTACCGACAATAAAAACAACGTGTGCTCCAGCTACATCCATGTATACTGGATTAGAGAGAGAAGTGGTCTGACCCATCTGCACATACTGCTTGCCGATGAGCACTGTGCCTCTCTTCTCGTACTTGGCCACATCTTTTTTGCTTCGGCCGATGATTACTTCAAAGACCATAAACTAAAACAAATTAGAGAAGAATAAAAAACTATCGGAAAACAACTAGTTTTCCTTAAAAAAAGATTTTATAATCTGTCATCACTAAGGATGTTCACTTTTCCGCCGTCCTTGACTTTCAGTTCTGAACCCACTACATGTTTAATTCCTAACATGTCCGCAGTCTTGACCAATTCCAAGTCAACTACTCCATCCAGCACAATAGCATAAATTCCATCCTTGACACTTTTGATAGTCGTAACTAATTCAGAGACAGGAACTTTACCTAAAATATTCAAGTTCCCATCAAAGATACAGGCTCCCCTTGTTCCAAATAAGTCTTCCAAGGTGCTTTTCAGTTTCTTCTTCTCCTCAACAGAGAGGATTGGTGACTTATTGAATTGCTTAGGAGGTAAAGGCTTGCTCTGGGAAGAATACATCGGTTTCTTCTGCTGATAACTATTACTAGCTGGTCTTTTGGCAAACCTGTCTCGATTAGAAGATCTATTGTCTTCTTTGAGTCCGCCGTCATTATCAATCTTCAGATCAAGTTTGGCCTGTTCAGCAGTGATTTTACCTCTTAAAGCCTTATGGATCTCTTTCTTAGTGATCTCTTCTACTTCTTTTCCATCAGGAGCCTTGCAGACAAAATCTACATCAGCTACACTGACCAATTCCCTGATGATCAAATCTCCTCCACGGTCTCCATCAACAAAGGCTATTAAAGATTTCCTCTTACTTAATTCCTTGATAGTTTCCGGAACAGAAGTGCCGTTCATGGCAATAGAGTTCTTGATACCATGCTTAAGCAGGTTAAGAACATCTGCCCTTCCTTCTACAACAATAATCTCTTCACTATCTTCAATCAAGGGTCCGGCCGCTAATCTTTCCCTTCCAAACTCCTTGATCTCCATCTGCCTGACTGACTGAGCTACTTCATCAGCCAATTCCTGAGAATCAGGCAGGGTTTTTTCGGTCAAGTCTCTGAGTAAGGCTTTAGCTCTCTCAATCACAAAGGTCCTCTTGCTGATCCTGACATCTTCAATACTCTTAACTTCAACCCGAGCATTGCATGGTCCAATCCTTTGGATCACTTCCAAAGCTGCCGCAATGATCGCAGTTTCAGTCTTATCCAAAGAACTAGGGATGATGATCTCTCCACTTGTCTTACCTGAGACCGTATTAACATTAACTTCAATTCTGCCGATCTTTCCGCTTCTTTGTAATTCTCTTAATTCCAGATCAGCACCCAATAATCCTTCAGTCTGGCCGAAGACTGCGCCGATTACATCGGGCTTGTCAACCACACCATCAATCTGGATTGTTGAATGAACGATATATTTAGCCGCAACTGGGCTTATTTTTGCCATTTTTTATCCTCCATGCAGTTTTACTGCGTTTAAATTTTAGAAGAAGCCTATCTCTGTCTCTCTCAAATTGTTTACTGGTGATTGAGTGATAAACATGATTAGTACTCCTTCAAGAAGAATAGAACTTATTCAGGGTATCAACCCTCATTGATAATAAGGGGGTAAGTGATGATTTGATGAATGTGAATAGCCTATTCTTCTGATATAGGGAAATGAAGCCCGAAACTAACCTCTTTGCTCATTGCTTGCGAATGCGTAAACTCACCAAAAAGATTGTTTCTGGTGCCAAGGGAACTTTGATTCCCGCCAGGCGCAAAGTTAACTCATCCCGGGCTTGGATATTTAGTAACGTCTCTATTATTTAAATCCTTCGGTTTTAATAGTTTCTATATAGCAAATATTTAATTATAAAAAACCTCAGCAAATTCGGACAAGCCTCGTCTGCTGAGGACCCAAAGCGAACTTTGGGCCGCCAGAGGAGATTTCGTCTCCTCAAGCGAAAAGAGGTGGTTAGAGGTGTTTATGTTAC
>JBDREV010000076.1:0-3765 GCA_043819375.1 Candidatus Woesearchaeota archaeon | reverse complement strand
AATCGCAGAAGGACATCTGGGAAATAATTTTGTGCTTTTTTCTAATTGTGACGACAAGATTGTCCAAGATTTTAAAAATTCGGTTAACGAATTCGACTCCGAGCTAGTTGTAAAAAATCATTCTTCTGAATCTTGTTTTAGGGTTATACAAAATAAGAGTAGAGACACAAAACAAGCTAAAAGAGATTCAGGAGGCAAATTTCTGAGGGGAAGTAGATTTGAGCATAAATCTTCGTTAAGAGAATGGTTGGAAAACTTAACTTTATACGGAAAAGGTTCTTTGGAAAAATTTATTCCGGAAACTATCCTTGGAGTACCAAAACATCAGCTTAGCATGTTCTTAAACCGTTTGTTCTCTTGCGATGGGACCATCTACAAAAAATCTGGGCATTGGTTTGTAAGTTACTGTTCTTCTTCAGATAGACTAATATCACAAGTCCAACACTTATTATTAAGATTTGGAATTATATCAAGAATAAGAAGAAGAAAAATCAAAGATACTTTTGAATCCAATGAGCTTTATGTTTACGGGGAAAATGTGAACATATACTTACAAGAAATTGGCTTCTATGGAGAAAAAGAAAAAAAGTCTGCTCTTGCATTAAAAGAGTCGATTAAGATAGTTCGAAACCCAAACACAGATACAATCCCTAAAGAGATCTGGGATATTTATCAACCAAGTAATTGGGCAGAGATAGGCAGAAAAATTGATTACGCACATCCAAAGGCACTAAGAGAAAGCATAAGGTATTCACCATCTAGACAGAAGTTGTTACAGATAGCTAAAGCTGACGAATCAGAATTATTATACAAATTTGCTAATTCTGATATCTTTTGGGATGAAATCTTGTCCTTAAGTTACTTGGAAGGAAATTTTGAGGTTTATGATCTTACCGTGCCAGAGACACATAATTTTGTGGCTAACGATATTATTGTTCATAATTCCTACACTATGGGAGCCATTGCTGAAGGACTTTCAGACTTGCCCACTGAGATAAAAGATAATCTTTCTATTGTCTTATTGGATACGATGGGCATCTACTGGACCATGAAATATCCCAATTTTCAGGATGCAGAACTGGTCAAGCAGTGGGGCTTTGAGCCTAAGGGACTGGATGTGAAGATCTACACTCCGGCAGGTTTCTTCTACAAGTATAAAGATGAAGGTATTCCCACAGATTTTCCCTTTTCTTTAAGACCGATTGATGTTGATTCTAGTGATTGGTGCCACACCTTCAATCTTGATCCTAACTCTGCAGCTGGTGTGTTGATAACAAGAATTGTGCAGGAACTGAACAAACAGGAGAAAAGCTATTCTATGGAAGAGCTGATTGACAAAGTTAAGAAAGATCAGGAAAGCGATAAGATCACAATTAGTGTAGTAGTCAACGAGTTTATGAAAGCCAAAGGCTGGGAGATCTTTTCTCGAGAAGGAACACCTTTGAAAGATATCATCGCCGGAGGCCAGGTGACTGTTTTAGATGTCAGCCCTTATGCCACGATGGCTTCTGGATGGGAAATCAAAGCATTGGTTACCGGACTGATCTGCCGGACTTTATTCAATCAAAGGATGCTGGCCAGGAAGACAGAGGAATTCAAGACAGTTGATGCAGCCATGCATTATTTTGCCAAAGAAGAAGAGGAAAAGATGGAAGAGCCGTTAGTGTGGATAGCAATTGATGAGGCTCACGAACTGCTTCCTCACGACGGAAAGACAGCTGCGTCTGATGCTCTGATCACTATCTTGAGAGAAGGAAGACAGCCGGGAATCTCTTTGATCCTAGCAACACAGCAGCCTGCTAAGATCCACACTGATGTGATGACCCAGTCTGATATTGTCATCTCTCATCGCTTAACAGCAAGGATGGATGTGGAAGCTTTAGGACAGCTGATGCAAAGCTATATGAGAAAAGGTCTGGATCAAGAATTAGACATGCTGCCCAGAGTCAAAGGTGCAGCAGTGGTCTTTGATGATTCTAATGAACGCCTTTTTCCGGTGCAGATGCGACCGAGATTTACTTGGCATGGCGGCGGTTCTCCTATCGCCATCAAAGAAAAGAAAGGATATTTTGATAAGATCAAAGAATTTTGATCACATCCGATCCAGCTTACTGATACGGCTGTCTATATCTGGGTGTGTGCTAAATAGACTTTTCATGAGACTTTTCTTGCTCTTTCTGAATGGAGTAGAGATAAACAGATGAGCAGTAGCTTTGTTAGCATGATCTACTAATGGGTCAGGATCTTCTTTGATCTTGCGTAAAGCATCAGCCAATCCTTTGGGATAGCGAGTGAGCATCGCACCGGAAGCATCAGCCAGATATTCTCTTTTACGGGAGATGGAAAGTTTTATCGCTTCTCCTATCAACGGAGAAAGGATGGCCAAAACAATTCCAACTACGATAAAAATAACTGTCAACTGGTTATTTTCACGATCTCTTCCATGTGAGCCCCAGAGAAAACTGCGCAGGAGAAAATCAGACAAAAGCACAGTCAGGCCAACCATCACTGCTGCTAACATCATCACACGGATATCGTAATTCTTGATATGAGACATCTCATGAGCGATCACCCCTTCCAGCTCTAATCTGTTCAGCTTTTTAAGCAGACCAGTGGTAACAGTGATGGAGGAATGTTCAGGATCGCGGCCGGTAGCAAAAGCATTAAGCGCTGAATCTTCAATCACATAAACTTTTGGGGGTTTAGGCAACCCGGCAGCAATCGCCAACCCTTCGACAGTGTTTATCAGGGAGGTATACTCTGGCTTTTTAGCTTCTTTAGCTCTAGTCATAGTCAAGATAGCACTGGCGCCGCTATAATAGCTGATCAAAAAATAGATTATGCCAATTACTAAGGCCAGTCCAATACCAAAATAACTATTGCCGTAAAAGAAACCGATTGCTAATCCTAAGAACGTGATAAAGACCAGAAAAAAGAAGACCAACAGATAAGTCTTTCTCTTGTTCGCAGCAATCTCATCATAAAAATTCATCTTAAAAAAAATTAAAAGCTAACCTTGACATTTTCTCTTTCTGCTCCTTTAGCTCCGAAAAAATCTTCTCCATGAAAACCAAACAATTTGGCAAAGAGATTCTTGGGAAAGACTTGGATCGCTTCATTGAAGCTCATCACACTGTCATTGTAGAACTGGCGGGCATAAGCGATCTTAGATTCTGTCCCTGATAATTCCTCCTGAAGCATCTTAAAATTTTCGTTAGCTTTTAGTTGAGGATAATTCTCAGCTACTGCAAAGATGGATTTAAGAGCATCGGTGATCTGGTTTGAGGCTTTAGCTTTCTTATCCACTGATCCAGTCATTAGGGAAGCTCTTGCTTTGGTCACTTCTTCCAAGACACCTTTCTCATGTTTCATATAACCTTTGACTGTGTCAACTAAGTTGGGGATGAGATCATATCTTCTTTTCAATTGCACATCAATCTGAGCCCAAGCATTTTTTACTCTCATTCTCAATCTGATCAGGCTGTTATAGATATAGATCATAAATATAACTACCACTGCAACAATTACAATAATTAACCATGTAGCAACCATTTTTGATACCTCGAGATGTTTTAATCCGGTCTGTTTCTCCTTTTTAAAAACCTTATGGTGTAATGTAAGCACTGTTTAATTTGATAATCTGTTCACACTTTTAATTAATCCTTCAGTTAATTCTCTTTTCGGTGGTTTTTAATGGGTGAATTAACCGAAAAGAAAAGAAAATGGATAATACAACAGTTTAGAGCTGGTAGAAGTGCGACATCA